>JBKJVQ010000291.1:0-17290 GCA_046717125.1 Methyloligellaceae bacterium | reverse complement strand
CCTATGCCGGTGACGCTATAGACCGAGTCGACCACGTCCGCCCCGGCCAACAGCGCAGAAAGCCGGTCGCGCTCGGCATCGACATCGGCACCGATATGATGCGTGATCTGACCGGTGTAGCGGCTGAGGCCGACGCCCCTGTCGAAGGTGACGGAGCCGAGCCAGACGGGCCGGCCCTCCTTACCCTTTTCCAGCACCTTCCAGAGACGGACATGGTGCCGCTGATCGGCGCTTACCCCAGCTTCCTGCTCGAAGGCAAGCTGTTCCATCACGCCGCGATAATAGAGCGGGCTGACCGGGGCCTTCGGGTCGGGGCGATCCAGAACCACGCTGTCGGCGATTTCGATGCTCGATTCGAGCGTCACCGGATCGGCCCGGCGCCAGCCTGCCCGCCGCATCGCATCGACGATGTCCTGCTCCCCGCCGACCAGCCCGACATTGAGCGGATCGCCGGGAATCCCTTGCGCCGTGCGCGTCACCATTTCCAGCCCCTGCAAGCCGCGCTGGTGCTCGTGATCGGTCCACGCAAACGGCAGCACGACATAGGCGAGGACGATCCATAGCGCGAGCGCGATCGGCGCCAGCATGAGTGGGTGACGCCTGATCCGCCGCCGTGTTCGTTCGAATGCCATCACAGGACCTCGTGCCTGTGATCATCGAAGGTCGCGCGCGCGCCAGCAAGACCGTTTTGTGCGGAAGCTGCGACCTGTCAGACGGCAACCTTTTCCGTCGCGCCTTCGACGGTCGCATGCAGATGCGCGACGAGATCGTCGGGGAGTTTCAGCCGTGCGGCGAGCATTCCGAGATAGCCGCGCTCGGCGGCGTTGTCGACATCGATGGCCAGCAGCGACGCTGTGTAAATCTCCGCCGCCTCTTCCTGGCTTCGCACGCCCTCGGCAATCGCGCCGACATCGAGCGGCGCGCGCAATTCGTCCATCACGAACGCTTTGTCCTCGGCGCTCAGCTCCAACTTGTCCATCTCAGCGAAAATATTCGCCTGCTCGGTCGCATCGACATGACCGTCGGCCTTCGCCGCCGCGATCATGGCGCGGAGGACCCTGCGTCCAAGAGATTGCTGCGCCGCTTCGCCCTGCGGATTGAACGGCGTATCGGTTGGGGGCGGCAGCATGCCGGATGGGTCCGCCGCGATATCCTGCCGCGCGGCTCTCGGATCCTGCCCCGCCTGCCAGTTCCTGTAGGCGTTGTAGGCGAGCGCGCCGACGATCGCCATGCCGCCGATCTTGAGCGCCGAGCCGCCGAGTTTCCGGCCCTGCTTGGAGCCAAGCAGGATGCCCGCAAGCCCTCCGGCCAGCGCGCCCCCGCCGACGCCGCCAAGACCGCTCTTGCCGAGCATCTCGCCCAGCCCGCCCGGAAGTCCGCCCTGCCCGCCACCCAATTGCCGTGCAATGTCGCCAAGGCCGCCGCTTCGACCGCTGCCGCCGCCCTGCGCCTGACCCCCACCGCCGAGGAATTGATCCAGCAACCGTTTCGCGTCGACCATAAATCTCTCCTTCTCGTGATTTGGGTCAGATAGGAAGCCGACGCGGCCCAGCCAAGATTGGAACGGACGAACACCTCGGCTTCTTGTGAACAAAAAAGCCCGCCGCAGCCGGAGCCGGGCGGGCTTTTCAAGTCCAGTTATGGACGTTTTCGCGCGAGTGTTAGTTCATAGCGATGACGGGACGCCAGACGACAATCTCGTTGCCCTCGCGCACAAACTCGATTTCACTCGCGGATTGACCAAAATCGCCGGGGACTGCGACCCGCAGGCGCTGGTTCGGCGCGAGCATTGAACTCACGCGGACGGGCTTGCCCGACTCGCCTTCCGCGAAGACAACGACGAGGTACAGGCCTTCCGGCGCGACCGTGTAATAGGCCGAGCCTCTGACCTGGCCGAGATCGACGCTGTAACCGTGCATAGCCTCAATGGGCTCGGCCAGAGCGGGGCCAGAGAGGCTAAGCACCAAAGCGAGTGCGGAAACGAACATTTTCATTGTGTTGTTTTCTCCAGAATTGCTGTCCGATCACCCTCGGGATCGGAAAGCCGGAAGCTCCGGGAACACGAATCGTAACACTGTTCGTTTTGCAGCGCAGCAATCCAAGTGCGGCGCAGCATCACAGCTGCGTGCGGACCCTTAACTCATGTTAACTTACGAGAATCTATGATCGGGCCGGCCTGAGCCCGAAATGCCATACCGACGCGCGGCGGGGCAAATAGCGAGGGATCACCTTAGAATTTCGTACCGGATCGGCTTGAAGGCGTAATTGTTCGACTGCTCGGCCGAGCACGCCGTGAGCCCAATAACGAGATCCATGCGCGCCTCGATCGTCAGATGGTCGCCGGCGCGGCTTTTCGGCGGCAGCACTTTCATCTCGCCCGTTTCGCCATCGATCGCGACATGCATGAACACGTTGAACGCGACGGGGATCGCGTCGGGCCCGATGCCGTAGGGTGCAAGCGCCTCGGCGAGATTGCCGAAGCAACCTCGATGTGGATGCTCGTCGCCGTAGATGATGCGAAACGTATCGGCGGAGCATGGCGTCAGCAGGAAGTCGTGCCGTCCGACCGTGTCTTCGACAATGTCGAACATGACATTGCTGCGGTTGGAATAGATTGGGTTGCCTACGCTCAGAAAAATGCTGCTGGCGTAGTCGATCGTCCGCCCCGATGAGAGGACTTCGCGGACATCGGCGCGATTATAAGCCATCAGGTCGGCGACCTGCTCGCCCTCCGGGTCAATAATCTTTAGCCGCAGGCCGGCGTTTAGCGTGAAAGCGGTCCCGCTGCGCGGCGGGATTTCAATCTCAGCCATGCGGCTGTGGACGAAATGGACAGGCCCAGGTTTCTCCGACTTCACGACCGCTATATTGCCGCGCCTCCGACGTCTCTCCGTGATCGGCGAGCATCGGGTTCTCGCTGCCCTGCTGCTCGATATCGCGCTCAACGATCTTGTTCCGCATCGCAGCGAAGCGTCCGTCGTTTCGCAGCTCCACGAATTGGCGATGCAGGTTGAAGATCATGGCAGGGCGCGGCAGGCGACGCGCAATCCGGCTGGAATTTGCATGCAGCCCGATGATGTAAAATCCGCATCCGCCGATGCTCATGCTGAATTCGGGCGATTCCGGATTGGAGCTTACCGACTTATCCCAGAAAAAATCGCGCCGGTCGATCTCATGCATGGCCTGCAACCGCGCCCATAGCGCAAGCTCGAAACCGAGCTCGTCGAGACCGACGGGGCCTTGGAACAGGACCGCAAGACTGACAAAGAGAGCCGTCTCGCCATGACGGGCGGCAAAATCCTGCACGGCCGCAACGATGGCAGCGTCATCTTCCGGATACCGTATGTCAACGGCTTCGACGCATTCGATCTGGCCGTTCGCCAGCGCGGATTTTGCGCCGACGCAAGGATAGTCCTGGTCTTCGATCATGGATTTGAGGTCGTCGGGTACGCTCGACCAACGTACGCGCTCCAACACCGTGATACTCCACACTCTCTCGTTCGTGGAGCACCAACGGCCGGTGGAAGGCGGAGTTCCTAAGCCAAAGGGCCGCGGGAGACACGCAGGTCAGCCGCCAGCCTCGGTCAGCAGAACCGTGAAGGTCGAGCCGTCGCCCTGCCGGGACTGGATCTCAAGCTCCCCGCGATGGCGGTTCAGCACGTGCTTGACGATAGCCAACCCAAGGCCCGTTCCGCCTTTCTCGCGGCTCGACGCAACATCGACGCGATAGAAGCGCTCGGTCAGCCGGGGAATGTGCTCCGGCGCAATACCGGGTCCATCGTCCACGATGCTCACCGAGATCATGGCGCCCCGGCCGGAGCGGCTCGGCGCACGGCTTATGCGCACGTCGGTGCGGCCGCCATCCCGCCCATACTTCACCGCGTTCTGCGTGAGGTTCTGGAACAGCTGCACGAGTTCGTCCCGATCACCCCGCACGAGCAGGCGGCCTTCGGCCCGATGCACCGCGAAGGTCTGTCCGCGCTCCCGCGCCAGCGGCTCCATTGTGTCCGCCACATGGGCCACGACCTCGTTCACGTCGACCAGAGCTGTCAGCGGGAGATGCGCGTTCATCTCGACGCGGCTGAGCGACAGGAGATCGTCGATCAGCCGGCTCATGCGCTCCGCCTGGCTGGCCATGATCCTGAGGAAACGCTCGCGTGCGACGACATCGTCCCGGGCGCTGCCCTGCAGCGTTTCGATGAAGCCGCGCAGCGACGCGAGCGGGGTTCGCAGCTCGTGGCTCGCATTGGCGACGAAGTCGGCGCGCATCTGGTCGACGCGCTCCTGCTCGCTCAGGTCGCGCAAGTGAACGAGGAAAGCCGCGCCGCCCTCGGATCGCGAATCCTGCCCCAGTGGGGCGATCGTCACGGCGATCCTCCGGCCGACCGGAACCCGTTCGGCATGCGCGACGGTGAAGGGCTCGCCATCGGCCCGGACGCGCGCCAGCGCGTCTAGGAACTCGGGCGTTCTGAGTACGGACGAGACGTGGCTGGCCCGCTTGAGGTTGGCGAATTGATCGCTCGCCGCCTGATTGAAGAAGAGCACTTGGCCCGAGCGATCGAGAACGATCGCCGCGTCCGGAAGCGCGTTGACCAGCACGCCGATATCGACCGCGCGCGCGCCTCTTGGGGTGTGCTGCGAACCATTCTGCCCCGCCTGTGTCCCCGCGTCGGCGTGCTCGATCGATGCCGCGACCAGGGCTGCCACCGCAAAGCCCAGCACCGCCATGCCAAATCTGAACTCGCTCGCGATCACGAGCAGCAGGAGAATCACGGCGACGAGACCGAGCAGACCGCGCCTTGCAATCAGCCGGTCGAACACGCGGCGCGCCCCGCTTGCCAGCGATTGCGCCATGCGTGCCGCGGGGTTCGAACGCGTAAGATCGTTCAAGCTGATCCTCCTGATATCGAGATATAATCCCGCCCGTCGGCACACAAGGTGCGAGAGGGGGAGCAGTTCCATGACGCGTGAAGGCATCAGCCCGGCTTACCCCGAGATCGATCTCGATATGGCCGACTTGCCGCCCGCTGTTCAGGATGCGGAACTGACCAGCGGCTTCTATCCGTACGATGAGGAGATGAAGCGCAAGAAATATGACGAGAAGCTGCGCGCGCTCCAGATCGAACTCTTGAAGCTGCAACACTCCATCGCCGAAACCGGTCAGCGCGTCGTCATCATATTCGAGGGCCGCGACGCCGCCGGCAAGGGTGGAACCATAAAGGCGTTCCTCCAGCATCTGCCGCCGCGCGAGGCGCGCGCCGTCGCGCTGCCGAAGCCGACCGAAATCGAGCGTGGCCAATGGTACTTCCAGCGCTATGTCGCGTATCTGCCGACCGCAGGCGAGATCGTGCTGTTCGACCGCTCCTGGTACAATCGCGCCGGCGTCGAACGCGTGATGGGGTTCTGTACGGAAGCCGAGGTCGAGAAGTTTTTCGCCGAAGCGCCGAAGTTCGAGAATCTGCTCGTGCGCGACGGCATCCGGCTCATCAAGTTCTTCCTGTCGATCGGGCGCGAGACGCAGATCGTCCGTCTGCATGCGCGCCGGCACGATCCGCTCAAGCAATGGAAGCTTGGTCCACTCGACATGAAGGCCATTGAAAAATACGACGACTACACGCGCGCCGAGGAAGACATGTTCCGGCACACCGATACAGCGACGGCACCATGGACCGTCATCCTCGCCAACGACAAGAAGCGGGCACGGATCAACGTGTTGCGCGTTTTCGTCTCGCAGTTCGAATATCCGGGGAAGGATGCGGAAGCTATCGGCGAGCCCGACGCCAAAATCGTCAGGCCGGGCAACCCTGCGCGGGGTTGAGCAGTACGCGATCTATTCCGCAACGCGCCCAGCATCCAGTCCGACACGCGCATCCTGCCGCGACAGGACCTCAAGATCGTCCAGAAGCACGCGTACCAGAGGTTCCAGCGCCTGGCCCGCATACAGATCGCGCGCGAACGGGTCTGACGGATTGCCGGTTCCCATCATCAGGACGTACGAGAAGGCCGCGCCCGACTTGAATTCAATGCCGCCCGAAACCCAGAGATCGACGGTATCGGGCGCGGACGGATCGGAGGAGCCGTTGCCGCGTGTGCCGGTCTTGGCGAAATGGAGCGCCACGCTCTCGCGGCTCCCCGCGCACCAATCGCTCAGTCGACGGAGCGTCCCGCGCGCATGGCAGAGAGGCGCTGAGAGATAGGCGCGCAGGGCTTCGTGGCTTTCGGGCTTCACGAACTCCGACGGCGCGAGGAGACCCATCGGCGCGACACCCTGTTCGCCATCGATAACTCGCGCGTCTTCCAGCATCGAAGGAAGCCGCACGCTTGCGTCCGCGCCCTGCGTCAGCGCCGAGAGGACTGTCGCGCTCATACGGTGCACGGTGCGCGGGCTGGCGGCGACCTGGCCCACCACGAGACTCTTCGCCAGGTTCGGGCCCGAGGTCAGCTTGTCCAGCGGGCGCAGACCGAAGCCTCGCGTGAGCCGGCTCAGCTCAGAGAGAGGGACGCGTGCAGCGCGCCATTCCAGCGGCGCGTTCAGCGAGCACGCAAATGACAGTTCCGCGTTGCGCAGCCTGCGCTCTTTGCCGACCAGGCACTCGTCCAGCCCCTGAGCGGGCGCCCGGAAATCTACCCACTTGCCGTCTCGCCGGCCACCGTCGTTAGCGATTGCGACCGCAGCCGCCATCTTGCCGATCGAGGCGATCGCCCGGGACTCGCGCCCGGGGACATAGCGGCCGTCTGTCCGATCGCGCGCGCCCGCGGCTCCGTAATAGGCGGCCGTGAAATTCGACTCGAAATAGCGCACGAGCCGCCCTTCGGCGTCGGCCGCGGCGACGACGATGTCCGGAATTCGCAACGGCCCGCCCGGGGCGTCTTTGCCCGCCGGGTCGAGTGTAAACGCGGGCGCGAGCCTCGAACCAAAGCGCGCCTGCGCGCGCGCAAGCGCGTCGTCAACTCTCTCGCCGAAACGTAAATTCTGCGGCGCATCGAGCGTCAGCGTCACGCCGCGTACCGCTCTGCGCCAGCCATAGCCGTAAGCCTCACGCAGCTCCTCGCGCGCACCGTAACGCGCCGACGGAATCAGGATGTTTGCGCGCAGGATCGGGTTCGCGCGCGCGAAACCCGCGCTGTCGGGCGCGACATCGTCGACAGCCTGCGCGATGACCGGGTCGATCACGGGGGCGGGCGGCTTCGAGATCATCCGCGTCAGTTCGGCTTCGACCTGATCGCGGTCCGATGCATCGTTCTGCAGATCTTTGGCGCAGACCCGCGCGCGTTTGCCGGCGATGCGCGCCCAGCTCGACTTCTGCAACGCATCCATCCGCTCGCTGCCGCCAAGAAGAATAATCGGCTGATTGACGGCGGCGGCGAGGACATACTGTTCGGCGACGGACATTTCGCCAGCAGGCTTGCCGAAGAGAATGCGGCTGGTCGTTTCGACGCCGTAAAGCTCCTGACCGCCGGTGCGCTGGGCGTGCGGGAAATGATTGGCGGCCCAGACGCGGACCCGAGCCTTGTCGCCGCCCCGCGCGAGCCGCCAGTGAATGACCGGCGCGAGCCACCATTCCTTGAACTTCCGGGACAGTTTTTCGGCGGCGCTTTCGTTTCGCGATGGCGGCGACTTGAAGAAGATACGCGCAAGCTGCATCGACAGCGTCGAGCCGCCAACGCCGAGGCTCAGACCGCCGGACTCGATCGAACGCCTGACGGTCGAGACCGGAATCTTCAGTACACCGAACAGATCGATGCCGAACGGATTGATCCAGCCGCCGAGATGCCGGTCCTCGAGCCAGGCAAGGCAGCGCCAGTAATCCGGCGGCGACTCGTCCAGGTGCAGCGCCTTGTGGTCAGGATAGGCGATGTAATCCGGCGTCTCGATCGGACGGCCAGAGAGATTGAGATCGTCTTCGGAATCGAGCACCGGATCGAGGATGCCGATGAACCTGCCACCCGCATCGGTCACGGCAGTGCCGAGCGAACGCTCGTCCGCATAGGTCAGAACGCGCTCCATCCAGACCTGACCGATCGCCCCGCGCAGCGGCGCGTAGACATAGGTCAGCGTCAGCGCGAACAGCAGGTAAAGCGCAAAAGGAGCTACTACCAGACGCAGTTTACCAAGTCGCGGATTGAAGATCAGCGTCGCGAACAGGAAGCGGCCGGCCCTGATGGGCAACGAGACCAGCCATTCGAGGGCGCGAGAAAGGGAACTCAGGGCGCGAAGCATGGCGTTACGGAAGCACCACTCAAGATCACGCCATAAACGTGATCGATTCTAATTGGTTGAGCACGATTTGGTCCTAAACCGCTACACGCCCCGGATCAGTTCCGGGCCAGGCTTTTTCGACATCATGCTCAGGCCATCCTGCCGGATTTGACAGCGTCATCTCACACGCCCGGCAACACTTCATTCATCAATGATCTTTGCGTCATCTTAAGCGCGCAAGGCCTAACTTGCAGGGTAACGACCCTGCGCTCTTCTGCTGGTCATGTCCCGAAACCGTTCTCTCAACCCCGATCGGTTGCCTCTGCTCGGCCTTTTCTGGTTGGGCGTGGCCGTGTGCGTCGCGGGTCTCCTTCTGCCGGACAAGGCGGAGAAACTGTTTCTCGAGCAGGACGCCGACCATCTGAAAATCGAACTCCAGAATTTCGTCGACGGCCACTTCCAGAGCGCGCTTCGCGCTGTTGGAGGCGGCGCGTCTGCGGCTGACGATTCCGACTGGGTACGTAATTTCGGCGAATGGTCGCGTGTCCTCCGGCGGGAATATTATGGCCCCAACGGCAAGCTCCTCGCGCGCAAGGGCAGCCCGAGGCTTCACCTGTCCAAGCCAGCGGACGCGGTAACAGTGCTCGCGAGCGGCAGTCGAAACGAGCGCGCACGGCGCTGGATTGCTGCCGACACAGGCCGGCTGCGCGATCGCGCCCGCCATGCCGTGGTTTCCCTGCCCGTCGTCGAGGACGGCAAGTATCGCGGCGCGATCCTGTTCTACCTCGACCAGACCAAGCAGGTCGCGATGCTCAGGCACACGACTCTCGGCCTCGGGTCGATGATCCTCGTGCTGATCGGCATCTGCTCAGGCGCGCCGCTCCTGTTCGCGTGCTGGCGCGAGCACCAGCAGCGCCGGGCGGAGGAGCGCGCCCGCTTCCTGCAATATCATGATGTCCTGACGGGCCTTCCCAACCGCACCGCGTTCGAGGAAAGGCTGGAAGAAGTTCTGCTCCGCAGGCGTCGCGGCGACTCTCATGTGGCGGTGCTGCGCGTCGATATCGACCGCTTTAAACATGTGAACGAGGTCGTGGGTAACCAAGGCGGCGATGCGCTGCTCCGCCTGTTCGTCGCACGGCTGATGCCGATGATCCGGGAAGTGGACATCGCCGCCCGCCTCAGCGGCGACGAGTTCGCGATCGCCCTGACGGGCCTGGGCGATCCCGGGGATGCGCTCCTGTTCATGGATCGCCTTACTGCGGCGACCGAAGCGCCGTACCGCGTCGCGGACCATGATATCCGCTGCACGATGTCGGCGGGGATCAGCTTTGCGCCACATGACGGGGACGGACACGAGGCGTTGATGAGGCATGCCGATCTTGCGCTCGCCCGCGCGAAGACGGACGGGGCAACCGGACCAATTGCTTCGAGAAAGGCATGGACCGTGCGCTCCAGCGAAAGCGTCTGCTCGAGCACGAATTGAGGGGAGGGCTCGCGCGCGACGAGTTCGAGGTCCTTTATCAGCCGCAGTTCGATCTGACGCGCGGCGCGTGCACCGGCTACGAAGCGCTGGTCCGTTGGAACCATCCCGTGCATGGACGCATCGCGCCCTCGCATTTCATTTCCGTGGCGGAAGAGGTGGGGCTGATCGTGCCGTAACGGTCGCGCCGGGTTCGATCCGGCCCTTGGCGCCGCCGGTCGTGAAATAGCGCGACAGCTCGGACGGATTGACGACCGCCTCGAACACTTCCGACACGGGTTTGGCGATTCGCGCCGCGACTTCGAACGTCAATTTCATCGCATTTCTCCCTTGTCTCCCTGCCCATTATGTTATAGTTTTATAACATGTCAAGTGGTGACAAATACGATCTCGTTTTCAAAGCTTTATCCGCACCCGTGCGTCGCGCGCTGCTCGATGCGCTGAAGGATCACCCACAGACAACAGGCGCTTTGTGCGCGCGCTTTGCGGCGCTCGACCGTTGCACGGTCATGCAGCATCTGAAGGTTCTGGAACGCGCGGAGCTGGTGATCGTCCGGCGCGACGGGCGCGGGCGCTGGAACCACCTCAATCCGCTGCCGATCAAGCATATTCACGAGCGCTGGATCGGGCCCTATGCGGCGTATGCGGTCGAGATGCTCGACCGGCTGAAGTCGAATTTGGAAGGGTAAATGCGTCTTCGCGCAGGGCGAATGACAGGCGTCACCTGTAGGTGAACGTCACCGTGAAACTGAGCTGTCCGGGCGTCATGCCTGCCGGTGGCGGCGGGAACGGCGCAGCGCTGCGCACCGCCGCGAGCGAGGACTGATTCATAAAGAACCCGCTATTATTGGCGCCCGCGATCTTTGCGTAGCGCAGCGATCCGTTTGGCGCGACCGCATAGGCGATTCGCACAGTCGAAGGACCTTTCAGCCCAGGCTTTCGAGCCGCAACACGCGCCCTGACCATGCCGGCGTAGCGCCGCGCGCCACCCAGCCTGCTCGCCTGCGCGCCGGCCTGGGACTTCTTCCTCGCCGCCACCTTGCGCTTCTCGGCTTCGCGCCGGCGCGCCTCTTCGTGGCGCTTTCGGGTCGCGGCTGCGCGCGCACGATCGGCCGCCGCTTTTTTAGCGGCGGCTGCCGCGCGGGTCCGATCGGCCGCCACTTTTTTTGCCGTCGCCTGCCGCGCCTCAGCGTCCCGCGCGGCCTGAAGCCGGGCTTCGCCGGCCTGAGCGGTCTGGACGTCGGCGTCCTCGGCCGAACCCTGATCCGCTTCGCCTTCGGCCGCTTCAGGCTCGGTCTGGGCGACGATAGTCTCTCCAGCATCGCCACCTCGCGCCTGCACCACGGGTGCTTCGTGGGTCTTGTCCTGTCCCGACTCCGAGATGACAGTCTCCTCGACCTCCCCCGGTCTTGCCTGCGCGATCGATGGTTCACGAACCTGCTCGGACGCCGGTCGGGCGATGACAGCGTCCTCTGCCGCTTCGCTTGCGACGATGCCCGGGCGTTCCCGCGCCTCGGCAAGCTCGCGCATATCGGAATTCGCTACGAGGTCGGGGGCAGCCGGCAGAGAGAGGGAAAGCGCAGGCGGTGATGACGCGACCGGCGATTCCGCTCTTTGGGCGACGCTTATCGGAGCGCCGGAAGCGGCAAGTTCCGACGGCTCGCCTTCGAGCACCGGCAATGCGCCCGCGCCCGCATCGGTTTCAGCATCGAGGTTCGACGCGATGGTTTCCAGAGTCTCGGCGTCGCCGGCGAGCGCCAGCGCATCGAGCGCCGACCGGAGCGCGACCCGATCCTGCGTAGGGACGCCGGCCGCTTCTTCAGGCGCATCCGACTGGAGCGCGAGCCGATCCTGAGCGGGGACACCGGCCGCTTCCTCCGGCGCATCCGATTGGAGCGCGAGCCGATCCTGAGCGGGGACACCGGCCGTTTCCTCCGGCGCATCCGACTGGAGCGCGAGCCGATCCTGAGCGGGGACACCGGCCGCTTCCTTCGGCGCATCCGGGATCGCAACGCTCTCCATGCGTGGCAGGCGGGGTTCTATCTCGACATCGACGACACGCGCGAAATCGACGCCGCGATGGGCGAAACTCCAGCCGAAGCCTGTCCCCAGGACGAGCGCAACGAGGCCGACATGCGCGGCGAGTGCGCCCGCAGCACAGGCGCGCGCGATCCATGGCGACGGCGCGTCCTGCCGATCATCGTCCTCCGCCACAAGGCCGAGTTCGAATTCCTCGAGATACGCTTCCTCCGCCTCCGCCGGGGCGTCGTAGAGCGCATTCATCCCTGCCTCGCTCACCCCTCCAGCACAATGCGCGGCGCTGCGCGCGCAGAGCCTGAAGCATTGCCTTCGAGCACTGCGAGCGCCGCGGCCGCGATATCGCGATAGGCCTGAGCGTGCGCTGATTCGGGATCGCTGGCTACCACAGGCCTTCCGGCGTCCGATCTGTCTCTGATGTCCATATGCAACGGCACCTCGCCGAGGAAATTTACGCTCAGACGATCCGCCTCCTTGCGTGCGCCGCCATGACCGAAAATATCCGAGCGCTCACCGCAATGCGGGCAGACGAAGGTCGACATGTTCTCGACGATGCCGAGCACCGGCACATCGACCTTGCGGAACATATTGAGTCCTTTGCGAGCGTCGATCAACGCTAGATCCTGGGGCGTGGAGACGATGATTGCGCCCGCAAGCGGCACCTGCTGCGCCATGGTGAGTTGCGCGTCGCCCGTGCCAGGCGGCATGTCGACCACGAGAATGTCGAGTTCGCCCCAGGCGACCTCCTTCAGCATCTGCGTGATCGCCGACATGACCATCGGGCCGCGCCAGATCATCGGCGTATCTTCTTCGACCAGGAAGCCCATCGACATCACTTTCAGCCCATAGGCCTCGAGCGGTTTCAGCATCTTGTCGCCGATCGTCTGCGGCTTGCCGGTGACCCCGAGAAGGCGCGGCATCGACGGTCCGTAGATGTCGGCGTCGAGCACCCCGACCTTCTTGCCGAGCGCCTGCATCGCCAGCGCGACATTGACGGCGGTCGTCGACTTGCCGACGCCGCCCTTCCCCGATGCGACCGCGATGATTGCGGCGACACCCGGCACGCCTGCCACAGGCGTCTGGCCCATCGCGGCGCGCGCCTTTCCCGGCAGAGGCGCTGTGTCGCTGCGCGGGGCGGGCCTGCGCGGCGGAACATCTTCCCGCGCCAGCGGCGATCCTCGCGGAGCGTCTTGCGGTCCCGACGGGGGCCCGCGCTCGGCTGTCAGCGTCGCAAGCACAGTTTCAACGCCCGGCAAGCCTGCCACGACCTGTTGCGCCGCCTGTCGCAAGGGTTCGAGTTCGCCCGCGCGAGCCGGATCCACGCTGATCGAAAACGCAACTTTGCCGCCGCGCATCACGATGTCGGAGACGAGGCCGAGCGACACGATGTTGTCGGTGAGGTTCGGACCCTTGATCCGGGCCAGCTCCTCAAGCACGCGTTCTTTGGTGATGCTGTCTGCCATGATGAATCGGGCGATCCCGCGCGGTTCGCGTTTCGGCGCCAATATCCCGTGTTGCGGATTGGCGGCATGTAAACAAATTCAGCATCGTGAAGAAAGACGAAATCTCCCTCGTCTCGCGCACCGATGGCGACCGGCATCGGAACGATGCTACCGAGAAGCATGGGCGATCGATCCTTTCCGGGCGTGATCCTCTCCGGCGGGCAGAGCCGCCGCATGGGATCGGGCGACAAGGCGTTCCGCCTGCTGGCGGGGAAACCCCTCATCGCCCACGTCATCGAACGGCTCGCCCCGCAGACGGCTGGCCTCGCCATCAACGCCAATGGCGACCCGGCGCGTTTCGCTGCATTCGGCCTGCCGGTCATTGCCGATCCGGTGGACGACTTTCAGGGCCCGCTCGCGGGCGTACTCGCCGCTGTGCTGCATGCAAAGGCCGCGCACCCGTCCGCGCACGCCGTGCTGACCGCCGCGTGCGACGCGCCGTTCCTCCCCCTCGATCTTGCTGGCCGGCTTGCGCCGGCGCAGCGCGAGGCAAACGGCCACATCGCAGTGGCGCAATCGGGTGGCAGACTGCATCCGGTGTTCGCTCTGTGGCCGCTCGCAATCGAGGGCGCGCTGCGCTACGCGCTCGCGAAAGGCGAACGCACGATGCACGATTTCATCGGCCGGCATGATGCTGTTGCGGTCGATTTTCCATTCGAGCAAAGCGGGAGCGCCGATACCGACCCGTTCACCAATCTCAACACGGAAGCAGATTTTTCGGCGGCCGAAATCCGGCTGGGCCACGTCTCAGACCGCCCGTTGACCAAACCGTAATCAATCCCGTAGCTTTTGACGCGTGAATGATCTTGCCTGGGTCTTATGCGCTGGGCAGAATTGCCCATATCGGCGCTGGGGGAGAGGGCCGGTTTGCGTGTGTGTCGGGGCGATCGCGCCCGAGCTGTAGGGAACGAATGACGCCTCCCCCTTCCGACCCGCGCAACCGCGGCGCGCGTTTCGACGATGCGGTCGACCAGTTTGAGGCGCGCGCAGAGCGCTGGCAGCGTCTGCGTACGACGTTTCCCGGCCTCATCAAGGTTCTCCTGATCATCGGTCTGGGGCTGCTCGCCTGGCTTGCGACCTATGAAGGCATGATGGAGCTGATCGTCGCCAATACGGGCGAGGTCGGCATCGTGAAGCGCATCGCCATCGCGTTCGCCGTGGCGATGCTGATGCTGATGATCATCTACCTCCTCGACGCGCTGTTCTCACCGATTTCGTGGTGGCTGAGGTCGCTCTACATTTTCGGTTACGTCTTCCTGACCCTGATCTCGGTCGGGTTCGGTTTCGGCTTCTACTGGAAATTCCTCGAATCCCGCTCCGAGGCGACGCGCTCGGCCGAAGCATCCGTCGGGCAGGTGCAAGGCGCGCTCGAAACCGGCAAGGTCCGGCTGGCGCAGCTCGAGCAGACGCTCGGCACGCTGACGACCATCTCTCAACAGAAGGCGGTCGAGGAGCGCGAGCAGGGCGGCACCTGTCCCGACTCACCGCCCGGCGATGGGCCGCGCCGACGCCTGCGCGATGCGGATGCGAAGAACTTCGCCTTCAATGCGGAATTCATCAAATCGCGTTCGGGCGCGATCCAGAAAGACATCGATGATCTTCGGGGCGATCTCGCCAAAGTCATTGCGCGCGACCCTTCGACCCTCGATGCCGCCGGCACGCGCAACAGCTTCATGCGCGATCTTGACCGTAAGCTCGACCTGACGATCACCCGCTTCAATGCGCTGAAGAGCGATCCCCAGCTCACCGAAATGCGCAACGGATTGCAGGCCCGCGCGCAACAGACGGTGTTCGCCAGCGGTTCGGGCGGCACGTTCGTCTGCCCCGATCCGCAATTGCAGGGCGCGCTGAACGGCGTCGTCACGGCGCTCTCGACCTTGCCCGACATCGACAAGGCCGACATCGCCGCGGTCGAAGGCTCGGAGGCTGTGGTCGAGGCCTTCCGGCGCCTGATCACCACATCGGTCGGCCTGCTCTCCTTCGAGCTGCCGCCAGGGCCGGAGGAACTGCGCGCGCTCCAGCGCGAGGCGATTCAGTCCGCCAATCGTCCGCAGAACGAGAAGCAGGAAGTGATGGCGCGCGAGCCCGGGCTCGGCACGCGCGACTACATCCCGCTCGCCATCGCGATCTTCGTCGATTTCTGCATTCTGCTCGTCGCCATCAACCGGCCGATGAACCGCTTCCACCATCTGATGAGCGTGGTCCGGAACGCGAAGGACGGGCCCGTCGGCGAGATCATGACGCGGTTTCACGACACGCATCTTGCGGGGCTGCGGACGGAGTTCGAGATCTTCCAGCACGTCGTGTTCGACTTCCTCGGCGACTATTACGTCGCCGTGCCGATCGGGGCGCCGCGGACCGACGCGCGCTATCTGACCAATCTGTTCGTCGGGCTCGAAGACAAGGGCATCGTCGATCGTGTGCTGCTGCCACCCGCCTTCATCGTCAAGCGCAAGCTCGCGGCGCAAAACAGCGACTTCGCTGACGAGGAGGCGTTCCGGCTCTACCGCTTCCGCAAGGGCGCGTACTCGAAGCTCGTGCTCGACGCGATATTGGGCTCGAAGGGGCCGGACGCACCGGACGATGCGCGCGCCGAACCGCCGGTCGCCGATGCGAGCCTGCCCGTCCGCAGCGACCGCCCGTCGCCCGTCATCGAATTGCCCGCCCCCGGCCGCCGCGCCCGGGATTGAGCTAGCGCAACTCCGTCAGCCTACGGAGAAAGTCGAGACACGATGCAAGCTGCGCTTCCTCGACGTATTCATCCGCGGCATGCGCCTGCGCGATCGAGCCGGGACCGCAAACGACGGCCGGGATTCCGGCCAACTCATACAATCCCGCCTCTGTGCCGTAAGACACGGCGCGTGTCTCGTTGCGGCCGGCGAGCTTCATGGCGAGGGTGACGGCGGCCGAGCCGTCGCCTGCCCCATAGGCCGGGACGTTGTTGACGTGCTCGGTGACGATCGAGGCTTCGGCGAATTGTGCGCGCAAGTCGGGCAGTAGTTGTGTCTCCGCATAGGCCGCCAGAAGTCGCGCCGGCTCCTGCGCGTCCGCACCCGGCAGCGCCCGCATTTGCCAGCGGACCACGCACTGGCGCGGCACGATGTTGGGCGCAGTGCCGCCTTCGATCATCCCGACCTGCAGCGTGGCGTAGGGCGGATCGAAGCGCGGACCATCCTTCCGATCCGCCAGCTCCGACTCGATGCGCCCGAGCTCGCAGACCAGCGCCGCCGCCGGCTGGATCGCGTTCGCGCCGAGCTGCGGCATCGATGAATGCGCCTCGCGGCCCGTGACGGTCGTGACATAGGCGTCGATCGATTTATGCGCGTCGACGACCTCCATCCCGGTCGGTTCGCCGACGATGACCATGGCTGGTTTCGGGAGGTCGTTGCCCAGACGCGCGATCAGCGGGCGGACGCCGGTGCAGCCGACCTCCTCGTCATAAGAAAACAGGACATCGATCGGCGGGCCGCCATCGCGCGCGGCAAACGCCGGAACCATCGCCAGGACGCAGGCGACGAAGCCCTTCATGTCGCAGGCCCCCCGCGCATGGAGCCGGCCGCCGCGCGTCGTCAGTATGAAAGGATCGGACGACCAGACTTGGCCCTCGACGGGCACACAATCCGTATGTGCCGACAAGCCGATCGCCGCGCCCTCGCCCGGGCCGATACGCGCAACGATGCTCGCATGCGTGCCGGCCTGATTCCGGATGCGCCGCGAGGCAACGCCATGGCGCCCGAGATACGCCTCGACGAATCCGATCAGCGGCAGGTTGGATTTCGCGCTGGTCGTATCGAACGCGACCAGCTGCGCGAGGAGGTCGCGCGCGGTTTCGAGATCAGGGCGGGCGATGCGCGCCTCCTAATTGATCGAGATGCGCTCATCCGGGCAATCGAGCGAGAAGGCCGGGATCTCGACATCGAAGGCTTCGCGCTTTTCGGTCTCCATCTGGTAGGAGCCCGTCATGAAGCCCGATGGCGTCGGCAGCGGCACGCCGCTGGTGTTTTAAAAACACTAGCCGGGTTCGAGCGTACGCGTCTACCCCACCACCCCCGCGCCGCGCCCCTCCGGCAG
>JBKJVQ010000290.1:0-16214 GCA_046717125.1 Methyloligellaceae bacterium | reverse complement strand
CCTTCGAACGCCGCCAGCCCTTCGGCCCAGTAGTCCGCCACGAGCGGTACGCCGAGCAGATAGGAAACGGCCGCCGTATCGGCGCGATCGGTCGCCTCTGCGAGCAGGCGGTCCCACTCGGCGATTTCGCCATCGCCGCGCCCAAGCCACATGAGCGCGACGAGTTCCGCCTTCTCTTCCGGCGACATGCCTGCGATCTCGGCTTCGAGCTCCTCGCGGCTCAGATCGTCCGGCGTCTCCAGCAGCAGGCCCGGCCCTTCGTCGTCGGTGAGGTTAGATCCGGCCGCTTCTTCTTCGCTCGCTTCGACCTTTGCGTTCAACGCCCGGGTCTGCACGATCAGCATTTCGACATATCCCCGGTCGAGTGTCAGCTCTGCCATGTGTTCATCGCTCCCGCATTGCGCACCGCCTCGCAGGCGGGCAGATCGCGAATAGCGGAACGCGTTCGCCGCCCGCGAGTTGCGTGCGCACGGCATTGTCTTGAGGAGCGGCCCGATGAAGAAGCAGACGAAGCAGAGCGGCGACGGCACGCCGGAAGATTCGGTTCCGACCTACGCGACCCCCGGCGACAAGGTGGGGGGAGGCCGGCCGCCGAAGGAGCCCGTCAGCGAAGACCGGAAGGACGCGCGGGAGCGCAAGGAACGCGCCGAGGAAGATGCATCCGGCCATACCGGCTTTGCCGGCGACCACGGCAAGAGCCAGGATCCGAAGCGCGGCGACAGCCGGGGTAAGCTCGATCGTGCCCTCAAGGAGACCGAGCAGGTGGCGGAAGCCATGCCGTCACCCCATGCCAGCGAGGACAAGGGCGACCAAGCCTCCGGAACGCCGGATGCGGAAGGCGAGGGCGATCGCGGCGAGCATCGAAGCGGCGGCTAAAGCTACCGCATCTGAACCGACGACCCGGTCAAACGCCGCGGAACAGATTGCCGATCAGCAGCACGACGTATGCGATCAGCAGCGTTTCCCATGTGTGTTCGCTGACCACCGGAATATTCACGCCGCCGTAATGGGCGAATATCGCGAGAATGAACAGGATCACCGAGATCAGAAAGATTGGATAGGTCGGCGGGGTAAGCCAGGTGCGCATCTAGGTTCCTTTTGTAGACGAGGTGCGCAGACGCGGGACCATTGCGCGGGTGAATTGGCAGTCTGACCGCCAAAAACAAATCCGACATCCCGAGAGGCGATCTCTCAGGACCGAAACGTGCGGCGGCGCGAGGCCACTACGCATGATCGCGTCAGAGGGATACGATCATGCGCAACGAAGCAAGTCGCTTTACATGCCGCGCACGAGCGTGCCGATCATGAGCACCAGATAGGCGATGATCGCTACCCAGAACGCGTACTGCGTCACATAGGGCAACACGACGAACATGCTGATGATGGCGAGAATCGCGAGTATCAGCGATATGGCGAAAACCGGTACCGTCGGCGCGCTCAGATTCATGATTGCCTCCCCTTGCCCAAGACAGCGCGAAATGTAATCTCATCGCGGGTTCCTGGGAAGGTGCCCAATTCTTCATCACCGTCGGAATGTGTGGGAAACTCCGGTACCGCCGCGGCGGGTCCGGAGGAGGGAAGGGAAAATCATGTCGCCAATGATCCGGCTGTTCGGCGGGCTTGCCGCGCTACTGCTGATTCTCATCGCGGTCGGATTCGCGCTGCCGCGTTCGGTCACGGTCACGCGCGCGACGGTGATCAACGCACCCGAATCGGAAGTCTTCGGATACGTCAACACACCCAGGCGATTCAACGAGTGGTCGCCGTGGACCGAATACGATCCCCAGGCGGTTTACAGTTTCTCCGGCCCCGAATCCGGTGAGGGCGCGCGCATGGAGTGGAAGGGCGACACGATCGGATCAGGCAGCCAGCAGATCACTTTGAGCGAACCGAACCGCCGGGTAGACGCTGCGCTCGACTTCGATGGCGAGGACGCGACCGCGCGCTATCTGCTTGCGCCCTCCGGCGCCGGCACCCGGCTCACCTGGCAGTTCCAGTCAGAACTCGGCATGAATCCGTTCGAGCGCTGGATGGGCGTTCTCTACGATCGCTGGATCGGCGCGGATTACGAGAAAGGCCTGGCCAAACTGCGCAACCTCGCGGAAGGCCGGCCGGCGGCGTGACGGATGTGGCTCAGTCGCAATGCTGGCGGGCGAAGCGCTACAGTTTTTGCTGTGCGTTCGGAGAATTGTCGGGTTCGGCTTCGCTTTCCACCTGAATGACAAAGCGCAGCTTGCCGGTCGCGTCCGCGGCCCAGCATAGTTCCGACGGCGTCCGGTTCGACAGATGCGGATCGCGCGACGGACAGCCGCCGTCGAGTAACTTCAGGCCGGTAATCCTGAACCTGCGCATTTCGCCACCCGGGGACGTGACGGTGATGCTGTCCCCGATCGCCACGGCACGACGTTCTTCGTCGGCGGCGCGATAGACCGGTTCCGCCGCCGAAGTCGAGACTTCAGGTCTAGCGGACATGTCGCGGGCCGTGGCGCTCGGACCCAGCCGCCGCACATCCCCGTCAAGCTTCAGTCCCGTCAAATCCAGGACTGCGTGTCCCATCGGCGTCGCCATGGCGATCAGGCCGATGGCGAGCCCGCCCGCCAAGCCGGCGACAACCGTGCAAAGCCGCAGAGCCCGCCCCGGCAAAGAGGGGAGGAGGAACTGGACCGGCCCCCGTTCCGGCATCAGGTCCTCCTCCCATACCGCCGCGGGGAGGCGTCTTCGCGGCGGAGTCGCCGACAGCCGCCGATCACGGATGAGCACACGGCGGCAAGAGCAAGCGCCATGATACCCACCGGAAGCGAACGGCCAGCGAATGCGTAGAGATCGAAGGTCATGTTGCCAGGAACCGGTATTGTGAGTGCGCCGCCGCCGAATGCATCCGCCAACGCCAAGGCAGCGATCGCCGTGTTGGCCTCGCTTGGCAGCAGCAAGAGAGCGAAAGGCATGGAAACTGTCGCGCCGATCATTACTATGAGTGTCTGCCCCGCGCGGGCGGCATGCAAGGTCTTGTTTGGTACTATCACGACGAGCCTCTCAAGCTCTGCTCAGTCCGTGATGCGTCCTGGTGAACCAGATGAGCACGCCATTTGGGCGCGCTTTTAGCCGGATCGTGACGCCGCGCATCGCGCCTACGCTGGCCGCGCCACACTTAAGGCGGATGTGTGACGGGCGAATCGCGACTTCGGCGGTTTTCCGGAACCGGTCACAAGTCCGCGAGTTATCGCGAAGCGCGGACCGATGCATCCGAAGAACGCGAAGCCGGAGCGAAACAGCACTCGCCCACAGGAGCGGACAAATGAAGACCCTCGAAGACCTTTTCCACAATACGCTGAAGGACGTCTATCACGCCGAAAAGCAGATCTTAAAGGCCTTGCCGAAGATGGCGAAGAAGGCCGACTCAGAGGAACTCGCCACCGCTTTCCGCAACCACGTGACGGAGACTCAAGGCCAAGTCGAGCGGATCGAGCAAGTTTTCGAGATGCTCGGTAAGAAGCCGGCCACCAAGGTCTGCGAGGCGATCAAGGGTCTGGTCGAGGAAGGCAAGGAAGTGATGGACGAGGCCGAGGATGCCGATACGCGCGACGCCGGCATGATCGGGGCAGCGCAGGCGATCGAGCACTACGAGATCGCGCGCTACGGTACGCTGATCGCCTGGGCCAAACAGCTCGGCATGAAGGACGCCGCAAAGCTGCTGCAGCAGACTCTCGACGAGGAATACAAGGCGGATCGTCTTCTTTCCCAATTGGCCGAGGGACAGCTCAATCGACAGGCTGCGTAGGGCGTTTGGGTATCGCGTATGTTCGGCGGCCGTCCCATCGGGGCGGCCGCTTTTGCTTGCGCCGCACCAATCTGCACTTCTAGTGTCCGCCGCGCTTTCGCAACAGGATAGACACCGTGGGTTTCATCGCTTCATCGCTGAACCGTATCCAGCCGTCGGCCACCATTGCCATCACGTCCAAGGCGCGTGACCTGAAGGCCGCTGGCAAGGATGTTATCGGCCTCGGCGCGGGCGAGCCCGATTTCGACACCCCCGACAACATCAAGTCGGCGGCGATGGAGGCGATCAGGCGCGGCGAGACCAAATACACCGCCGTCGACGGCATCCCGGAGCTGAAAAAGGCAATCGCGGCAAAGTTCAAGCGCGAGAACGGTCTCGACTACAAGCCGGCCGAGATCACGGTCGGCTCCGGCGGCAAGCACGTGCTTTACAATGCGCTTTTGGCGACGCTCGATCCGGGCGACGAAGTCATCATCCCCGCGCCCTACTGGGTAAGCTATCCGGATATCGTGCTGCTCGGCGGCGGCAAGCCGGTGATCGTCGAGACAACGCTCGAATTGGGCTTCAAGCTGACGCCCGATGCACTCGAAAAGGCAATCACGCCCAAGACCAAGTGGCTGATCTTCAATTCGCCGTCGAACCCGACCGGCGCGGCGTATTCGCGCAACGAGATGAAGGCGCTGACCGATGTTTTGCTTCGGCATGCGCATGTCTGGATACTCTCCGACGACATCTACGAGCATCTCACCTATGACGGATTCGAGTTCGTGACCCCGGTACAGGTCGAGCCAAAACTGAAAGACCGTGCACTGACGATGAACGGCGTGTCCAAGGCGTATGCCATGACGGGCTGGCGTATCGGCTATGCGGGCGGGCCCGAGGCGCTGATCAAGGCGATCGCGAAGCTGCAGTCGCAGTCGACCTCGAACCCGTCCTCAATCGCGCAATGGGCGGCGGTCGAGGCGCTGGACGGGCCGCAGGATTTCCTGCCCGGCTGGCGCGAGACCTTCAAATCGCGCCGCGACCTCGTCGTTTCCATGCTGAACCAGGCCAAGGGCATCGAATGCCCGACGCCCGAGGGCGCTTTCTATGTCTACCCGTCCTGCGCAGGCTGCATGGGCAAGACGACGCCGGCGGGAGCGAAGCTCGACAGCGATGAGGATTTTGTAACGGCGCTCCTGGAAGAGGAGGGCGTTGCCGTTGTGCATGGCGCGGCGTTCGGCCTGTCGCCCTTCTTCCGAATCTCCTACGCCACCTCGACCGAGGCACTGGAGGAATCCTGCCGCCGCATCCAGCGCTTCTGCGCGGGATTGAAGTAGATTTTGCAGACCCTTAGGCCCCGCAAGGAACAACGAATGAAACTGAGCGCGCGCAATCAACTTCCAGGAACCGTGGTCGAGATCAAACGTGGCGCAGTCGCTGCCGAGGTGCATGTCGATATCGGCAACGATGTCATCGTCACGGCCACGACAACCGTCGGCGCGATCGATGATCTAGGGATCCGCGACGGCTCCAAGGTGGTCATCGTGATCAAAGCCAGCGACGTGATGATCGCGACGCGCTAACACAGCCCTCGCGGTTTCCGGGAGGGTCATAATGACGGCCGAACTTCCGCATTCCGAAGCCCAGGACGCGTCATGCCGCACCCTGCGTCGGGATGACGGACGCAATCTCGGATTCGCCGAATTCGGCGATCCGGATGGCGCTCCGGTTCTCGCGTTCCACGGCACGCCGGTCTCCCGGCTCATTTTCCGACTTGCCGACGACGCGGCCCGCTCGCGCAATCTCCGATTGATCGCGCCGGACCGGCCCGGGTACGGGATGTCATCGCACCAACCTGGACGGCGCATCGTCGATTGGCCGGCGGACGTCGAGGCCCTTGCCGATCATCTCGGCCTCGGCCCGTTCGCCGTCATAGGGCTGTCTGGCGGCGCGCCGTTCGCCGTTGCCTGTGCGCATCAGCTTCCCGATCGGATCGTACTGGCCGCGCTGGTCTCGCCGGTTGGGCCAATGGCCGAATTCAACGGGCCGATGGGTCTGTCCAACCTGCAGAAGGCCATCTATGGCGGCGCCGCCCGCTCCCTGCTTCTCTCCCGGCTGATGTTCCGGGGCTTGGCGCAACTGAACCGGCGCAGGCCTGAAGTCGCCTATCGCACCCTCATGCAGCGCTCTTCGCTGTCGGATCGCGCAGTCCTTTCAGCAGAGGGCGTGCAGGATACGCTTCTGAACTGCATGGGCGACGGCCTCGCCCTGGCCTGCGCGGGCCCCGCGCGCGACCTGCACCTGTTCGGCAAGGCATGGGGCTTCCCGATCGAAGACGTCATCGTGCCTTGCGTCATCTGGCAAGGTACGGACGACCGGACCGTGCCGCCCAGGGCCGCTTATGCGCTGGCCGACCGTTTGCCGGCCTGCCGTCTCGATCGCATTCACGGCGCCGGCCATTTCTGGGTCATCGAAAATATCGGCCGCGTACTCGACGCCGTCGCTGCCGCGCTCAGGGCATGAGTCGCGCAGGTCTCTGGCGGAACGGTCCGCGAGACCTGCGGTCGGAGGATGAGGTGCGGGCGGATGTGTCCGCCCGCATCCACCTTCTTAAGGCGACACCGGTTCCGTTTGCGTCTCGACGGGGGGCGTCGGCTCCGTCGACATGCGCATGTCGCTGTAGCCAAGCCTGACCAGCACGCCGAAAACCACCGCGAAAATCAGTGCGGTGACGAGCGCGTTGACCAACCTGTTCTCGAAAACCATCAGGTTGCTGAAGAAGTCGATGACGAAGACGATGAGTGCGGCGATGAGCACCGGCTCGAGCCAGACATATTCGGGTGGCAAGAACATGAGGGTTCCCCCCTTTGGTTTCCCGGGCAGCCGCCACGCGGCGGCATCCGACGGTTACAACAGCGCCAGCGCGTTGTCATGCGTCATTCAATGGTTTGCCCCTCGATTCGCAATGAGTCGTTTGGCGGCCTCCGCCACGGCGGCGTTCGCACGGATGCACCGCTCGTCGTCGCCATCCTCGATGTGCTGGAGCGCCGACAGCACGCTCTGAGCGACACACCAGTCCAGGACGCGCCGCCGTTCGAATCCGACCCGTTCGCAGATGATCCCCACGCGGCGGTCGAGGATGGCGGGGTCGGTGTAGAGCGATTGCTCGCTCAGCGGATTGTGCAGAACGGCCCATGCCTCGTACGCGAACTCGCCGATAAGACCCTTGGGATCGATGGCAAGCCAGCCGCGATCTTCGTCGAACAGGATGTTGTCATGGTGCAGGTCGGCATGGAGCAGCATGCGTGTTCGCTGCGATGCGGCGAGATCGCGGTACAGAACATCTGCCTCGTTGACCAGATCGCGGGTGAGGGCTGGGTGAGGCGATCCGGATAGGTATCGACGAAAGCCGCAGCCCCAATCCTCGACGGTCGGCCAGTTTCGTTTGGCCGGATCGCCGCCCAGCACTGATCGCCCTGCCAATCTCTCCGCCACATCGCACCAGATCGCGGTCGCCTCATCGTCCCGATCAGCACGAACCAGATCGGAAAGCGGTGTCCCCGGCACGGCGCGCTCCAGCAGCCCACACCCATCCTCGATCGCGAGCACACGCGCCGCACCTTCGCCCTGATATGAAGCCAGCGCCGTAAATCCCTTCTCCTCTTCGCTATTTCTGGGCGTGCATTTCAGCACGAACTTCTCATCGCCGCGGGACACGAACAGGATCGCCGCATGCGGCGTGCGCAGGACCTCGCCCTCGATTTGAAGATCCCAGTCCTTCAGGCGCTGCGCAATCCGTTGATGTGTTTCGGCGTCGAACTGCATTGCTTCCTTCGCTTGC
Organism: Methyloligellaceae bacterium; assembly: GCA_046717125.1. Classification (GTDB taxonomy): domain Bacteria; phylum Pseudomonadota; class Alphaproteobacteria; order Rhizobiales; family Methyloligellaceae; genus JBKJVQ01. The sequence goes on along the minus strand of JBKJVQ010000290.1, from coordinate 8,613 downwards.
TCCCTTGTCAGCATCCCGCCGGCTTGCCACGATGTGACCGGCCGCCAAGACCACGGCTGATCGCGTTCAAGGCGATTCGGGGCGGCCGCAGGAGACGCCACCGCGACCCTTAGCCAACACAATCGCAGGAGGAGGAAATGGGCACATCGCTGGGCCAGTCAGGCCGCAGCCCCCGCTGCATCGCACTGGTCGGACCCTATTTGAGCGGAAAGACGACTCTGCTCGAATCCATCCTCGCGCGCACCGGCGCGATCTCGCGCCAGGGTTCGGTCGCATCCGGCAACAGTGTCGGTGATTCCTCTGAGGAGGCCCGCGCCCATCAGATGAGCGTCGAAATCAACGTTGCTTCCATCGATTTTCTCGGCGACCGCTTCACCTTCATCGATTGTCCCGGCTCGATCGAGATGTGCTTCGAAGGCGCGGCCGCCGTTGCATCGTGCGACGCCGCCATAGTGGTGTGCGAGGCCGACGAGAAAAAGGTACCGGCGCTGCAACTCACGCTGAAGCAGCTCGAGGATCGCGGCATTCCCCACTTCCTCTTCATCAACAAGATCGACAAGGCCGAGGCGCGCGTGCGCGATATCGTGCCCATGCTGCAGCCCGCCAGCGGCCGGCCGCTTGTGCTGCGGCAGATTCCGATCTGGGAAAACGACGCCGTCACCGGTTTCATCGACCTCGCGCTCGAGCGCGCCTTCGTCTACCGCAAGCATGCCGCGAGCGAGGTCATCGACATTCCGCAGGATCTGACGGCGCGCGAGTCCGAAGCGCGCTTCTCAATGCTGGAGAAACTTGCCGATTACGACGACGGCCTGATGGAGCAGTTGCTGGAGGACGTGACTCCGCCGCGCGATCTTGTCTTCGACGATCTGAGGCGCGAGCTGCGCGAGGTCCAGATCTGCCCGGTACTGTTCGGATCGGCCGAGAACGGCAACGGAATATTCCGTCTGCTGAAGGCTTTGCGGCATGAAGCTCCGTTCGTGGACGAGACTGCTCGGCGCCTCGGTGTAGATAACGCTTCTTCCTGCGCGCACGTCATGAAGACGTTCCACACCAGCCATGGCGGGAAGCTGAGCCTGGTCCGCATCCTGCGCGGCAATTTCGCCGATGGACAGACTGTGTCGGGATCGTCCGGCGAGGAACGCGTCACCGGCATTTTCGCACTGCACGGGCAGGAGCCGCAGAAGCGCGGCGAGGCGGTTCCCGGAGACGCGGTCGCGTTCGGCAAGCTTGAATCCGCGCAAACCGGCGACACGCTTTCCGGCGACAAGTCGAAGGCGCCCGCCATCGCCAGGACGGATCCGCCAGCGCCGGTTTTCGGCGTGGCGATCTCCGCGCGCGAGAAGAAGGACGAGGTCAAGCTGACCGCCGCTGTCGCCAAGCTGGTCTCTGACGATCCCTCGCTTCGCCTTGACCATGGCGAGGGGGGCGCGATGACGCTCTGGGGGCAGGGCGAAATGCAAATCAGGATCGCGCTTGAGCGGCTGGAGCGGAAATACGGGGTGCACGCTGACCGCGGCTCAAGACAGGTGCCGTACAAGGAGACGATTCGCAAGAGCACGACCGTGCGCGGCCGGCACAAGAAACAATCCGGCGGACATGGCCAGTTCGGCGATGTGGTGATCGACATCGCACCGCTCCCCGCCGGGGAGGGATTCCGGTTCAACGACAAGATCACGGGTGGGGTCGTGCCGAAGAACTACATTCCGTCGGTCGAGTCCGGCGTGCGCGACTATCTTTCGTCGGGGCCGCTCGGATTTCCCGTGGTCGACGTCGCCGTCACGCTGACCGATGGCTCGTATCACTCGGTCGATTCGTCCGACATGGCGTTTCGGACCGCCGGGCGCATCGCGATGACCGAAGGCATGCCGCAATGTTCGCCCGTGCTGCTAGAGCCCGTCATGGCGGTCGAGATCATCACGCCGTCCGACGCAACCGCCCGCATCAACGGCATCATCTCGTCGCGGCGCGGGCAGATTCTCGGTTTCGACGGCCGGCCGGGATGGACCGGCTGGGACGTCGTCAGCGCGCATATGCCGGAATCCGAAATGCAGGACCTTATCGTCGAGCTGCGCTCCGCGACCGCCGGAGTCGGTAGTTTCACGGCGAAGTTCGATCATCTGGCCGAGCTGGTCGGCAAGGCGGCGGACCAGGTGAAGGCGGCGCATGCCTCCAGGGCGGCTTGAGGTTGGCTACCACTGTCGTCCTGTGAGCGAAGCGAGCAAATCTGCAATGACGCAGTGTCTCCTTCGTTCACGCCGGCGAAAGCCGGGGCGGTGCATGTTGTGTCACCTTTTATCGGAGGGGAGAGCCTGCTGGATTCCGGCGTTCGCCGAACGACGAGAGAGTATCGTCCATCACCGCAGCTTGTTTTGCGAAGAGTCGGCGGCGTTCCTACATCTTGGGCAGAACAACACTACCCGGAGGAACCACTACATGACGCGACGAAACATGCTGCTCGGCGGCTTGGGGGCGCTCGGCGGCCTTTTCGCCGCGCGCTGGCTCGGCACCCGCGAGGCCGTGCAGGCCGCCCCTTCAGAGAAGAAATTCGAGATAGACCTGAGCGAGGCCGAGTGGAAGAAGCGGCTCTCGAATGAGCAGTTCTACGTGCTGCGCGAGCATGGCACCGAACGCGCCGGATCGAGCCCGCTCGACAGGGAGAAGCGCGAGGGAATTTTCGCGTGCGCCGGATGCGCGCTGCCGCTTTTTTCGTCGAAGACGAAGTACGACAGCAAGACGGGCTGGCCCAGCTTTCACACGCCGCTCGATAACGCCATCGGCACGAAGCCGGATAACACGCTGTTCACGACACGGACGGAAGTGCATTGCCGCCGCTGCGGCGGTCATCTTGGGCATGTGTTCGAAGACGGCCCCCCGCCGACTGGCCTACGCTACTGCATGAACGGCATCGCCATGAACTTCGTCCCCGGCGCGACTGAGCCCGCCGCTCCGAAGGCCTAGGCGGCCGCGCGAACGCCCGCGCTTTTACACGCACCCATCGCACAACAAAAAAAGAGCCGGTTCGACAAAGTCGAACCGGCTCTCGTGTGGCTGCGCTCGGGGGGGAAGAGCGCAACCGACCGGCAGCCGAAGCTGCCGGCGGGGAAGAAGGCGATTGGGGGGAAATCGTCCTTCTGCTGCTCTCGCAGTTGAACAAGATATGGACAAGTCGACGGGTAGATGCAACCCCGTGAGATCACAAACGGGTGAGTCCCATCGATAAATAATTCTTCATGCAAAGGGAACCTTTACTCGGCAGCCTCGGCAAGCTCGATCGAAGCGAGATATTCCTCAGCCTCAAGCGCCGCCATGCAGCCGAGGCCGGCGGCGGTAACTGCCTGACGGAAAACGTCGTCAGTCACGTCGCCCGCCGCATAGACGCCCGGAACGCCGGTCGCCGTCGAATCCGGCGCCGTGATGAGATAACCGGAATCCTTCATTTCGAGCTGGCCTTTGAACAGCTCGGTCGCCGGCACGTGACCGATTGCAACGAATACGCCGTCGATCGGCTTTTCGCGCAACTCGCCGGAGTCGAGATTGCGCAGTTTTGCACTTGTCACACTGCGCGGGTCGTCCTTGCCAAGAACCTCTTCCAGCGCCGTGTTCCAAACCACATCAATCTTGGGATTTTTGAACAGCCGGTCCTGCAGGATGCGCTCGGCGCGAAGCCGGTCGCGCCGGTGCACGAGAGTCACCTTCTCTGCGAAATTGGTGAGGAACAGTGCTTCTTCGACTGCGGTATTGCCGCCGCCGATCACGATCACCCGCTTGCCCTTGTAGAAGAAGCCGTCGCAGGTCGCGCAGGCGGACACGCCATAGCCCTTGAATTTCTCCTCCGACGGGAGCCCCAGCCAGCGCGCCTGCGCGCCAGTGCATATGATCAGCACGTCGCTTGTATACGCCTGTCCGCTGTCGCCCTTCAGCCTAAAGGGACGCTGCCTTAGGTCCACCTCGACGATGTGGTCGAAGATGATCTCCGTGCCGACATTCCTAGCCTGAGCCTCCATCTGCTCCATGAGCCAAGGCCCTTGGATGGGCTCGGCGAAGCCCGGATAGTTCTCGACATCGGTCGTGATCGTGAGTTGGCCGCCCGGCTGCACGCCTTGAATCAGCACGGGCTCCAGCATGGCGCGGGCGGCGTAGATCGCGGCGGTGTAGCCCGCCGGTCCCGAGCCCAGGATCAATACCTTTGCGTGGCGCGTCGTCATGCCGTCGTCCTCATCCCCCAGTTGCGCAGAGGTAGGATGGCGAAGGTTAAAGGGCAAGCCGTACGATGGTCGCGCTTCTGAATCGCGATGCCGTAGAACCAGGCGATTGTCGGAATCATTTCTCGGGAATGAGGCCGACCGACTCTCACGCCGGGTCCCGGATCTCGCGACACGACTTTAGGGCGTGCGCGATCCGGGATAACGCCCGACAGACGTCAATTATCCAGGAACGATCTGAGCTTTCGGCTCCGCGAGGGATGCTTCAGCTTGCGCAGGGCTTTCGCCTCGATCTGGCGGATGCGCTCGCGCGTGACGGAGAACTGCTGGCCGACTTCCTCCAGCGTATGATCCGTGTTCATACCAATGCCGAAGCGCATGCGAAGCACGCACTCCTCGCGCGGGGTGAGTGATGCGAGCACCCGCGTCGTCGTCTCGCGCAGGTTCGACTGGATCGCCGCGTCGATGGGCAGGACCGCGTTCTTGTCTTCGATGAAATCGCCGAGATAGGAATCCTCCTCGTCGCCGATGGGCGTTTCGAGGCTGATCGGCTCCTTGGCGATCTTCAGCACCTTGCGCACTTTTTCCAGCGGCATGGCGAGCTTCTCAGCCAGCTCCTCCGGCGTCGGCTCGCGGCCGATCTCGTGCAGCATCTGGCGCGAGGTGCGGACGATCTTGTTGATCGTTTCGATCATGTGCACCGGAATGCGGATGGTGCGCGCCTGATCGGCGATCGAGCGGGTGATCGCCTGGCGGATCCACCACGTCGCGTAAGTCGAGAACTTGTAGCCGCGGCGATATTCGAACTTATCGACCGCCTTCATCAGGCCGATATTGCCTTCCTGGATGAGATCAAGGAACTGCAGGCCACGATTCGTGTACTTCTTGGCGATAGAGATGACGAGGCGGAGGTTTGCCTCCACCATCTCCTTCTTCGCCTGCCGCGCTTCGCGCTCGCCCTTCTGCACGATATGGACGATGCGGCGGAATTCCTGGATTTCGAGGCCGGTCTCGGTGGCGAGGTTCTGGATCGTCGAGCGCAGATCCTTGATCGTGTCGCGCTCGCGCTTGACGAAATTCTCCCAGCCCTTGCGCTTCAGCCGGCCGACGCGCCGCGCCCAGTCGGGATCGAGCTCGTTGCCTTGGTACTCCTTCAGGAAGTCCTCGCGCGCAACGCCGTTTGAATCGGCAAGGCGCAGCAGCCGGCCTTCATAGCCGATCAGCTTGCGGTTGATGTCGTAGAGCTGCTCGACCAGCGTCTCGATACGGTTGTTGTTCAGCGACAGCGATTTGACGTCGGCGACGATTTCGTCGTGCAGCCCCTTGTAGCGGCGCTCCTGCCCGGTCGAGAGCGACTCGTTCTTGAGCTGGCGCTCAACATTCTGGTCCTGAAGCTTGCGCAGCTTCTTGTAGTTTCCGGCGACGTTATCGAATGTCTCGAGCACTTTCGGCTTGAGCTCGGCCTCCATCGCGGCGAGCGACATGGCGTTCTCCATGTCGTCCTCGTCATCGTCGAATTCCTCGCGGCCGGGTTCCCTGGGTTCACCCGCTGCGTCGCCCTCCGCGGCGGCCGGCGGCGGGGTCTCGCCGTTGGCGCCGGGCGACGCCGGCGCCGCGCCATCGCCCGGCATCGGGGCGGGCGGCTTGGCGGCATCGGGACCGGCATAGGTGGCTTCAAGGTCGATGATGTCGCGCAGCAGCGCCTTGCCGTCGTTCAACTCGTCGCGCCAGATGATGATGGCCTGGAAGGTGAGCGGCGATTCGCACGGCCCGCGATCATGGCCTCGCGCCCCGCTTCGATGCGCTTGGCGATGGCGATTTCGCCCTCGCGCGACAGGAGCTCGACGGAGCCCATTTCGCGCAGGTACATGCGCACGGGATCGTCGGTGCGCTCGGTCGGCTCGGCGCGCGTCTCGGCCTTGACCGGCGCTGCGGGGCGCACGGCGACTGGCTGCGGCTCGGCCGCGGCAGTCTCTTCCTGCTCCTCGGCCTCGTCGGTCTCGACGACATTGATGCCCATGTCGGAGAGCATCGACATGATGTCTTCGATCTGCTCGGACGAAACTTCTTCGGAGGGGAGGACTTCGTTCAGCTCGTCATAGGTGACATAGCCGCGCGCCTTCGCGGTCTTGATCAGGCGCTTGACGGCGGCATCCGACATGTCGAGCAGCGGACCGTCGCCTGTTTGCTCCGGCGCCGCTGGCGCTTCCTGGTCTTCTGCTTCGACAGCTTTGGTGGCCATGGACATTCCTGTATGGGCGGCGCCAGCCGACGATGCGGCGACGGCCAAGGCGCGTGACGCGCGCCCGGCGCACGTCGAAACAACACTAAGCAGCGAGGACCGTTAAGTCGGATTTAAGGTTAAGAACGAACCCGTCCGGCCAATCGGCCGGTCAGCGGACGTTCTTCGGTCTCCCTCGCCTCGGGCCCCTCAATCGCCAGGAGCTGTAGCCGCGCCGATTCCAGTCGTTCATACGACTCGGCGCTCTGCTCGGATTGAAACGCCCTTTCGGCAGCTTCGAGTTCCCGCTTCAATTCGTAAGATGCGCGGTGCAGCGTCGTCACATGACGCCAACCGGCTTCGACCGTAGCGCGATCCGCGCCCGGCTGTGCGAAGCCATCGCAACGATGACGCAGCGCCGATTCGACGGATTTTACCACGCCGCCGAGCGCTCTTGCGTTTAAGTGATGACGCAAGCCTTGGGAGTCAAGCGCGTTTTCCGTCGCAGCGGCCTCCAGAACGGCGTCTGTGAGGGCCGAAAGTCCGGCGCTTTCGAACGCCAGGCGCGCGACATCGTCGGGGTGGTCTTCCGCCAGAAACGGATGATTGATGAGGGTCAGCGCGATCAGCGCCTCGCGCGGATGGATGAAGCCGCGCGAGCCGACCACGATGCCGGATCGCAGCAGACTGTCGCTCGCCTCCTCGCGCTGCGGCTTGAAGTCGCGCGATTGCCGCCGGCCGCTTGCCGGGGTGCGCTTGCGTTCGAACGGGGGCGGGTTGCGCTCCGGCGGCCGCCACAGCGCGGTCACGCGGGCTCGCAGGTCGGCGCGGTAATGCCGCTGCACATGGGTGTCGGCGATGGAATGGATTAGCGCCGCCAGCCGCTGCTCGAACGCCGCGCGGCGTTCCGGCGTATCCAGCGGCCCCGCCGCGACCTCGCGCGACCAGAGGATTTCGGCCAGAGGCCGGGCGCGGCCCAACGCATCCGCGAACGCAGGCGCGCCCTGCGCGCGGATCAAATCGTCCGGGTCGAGGCCGGGCGGCATGAATGCGAAGCGCAGACTCTTGCCGGGGGACAGGAGCGGCAGCGCTACCTCGATCGCGCGCGATGCGGCGCGTTGTCCCGCCTCGTCGCCGTCGAAGCAGAGGATCGGTTCGTCGGCCAGCCGCCACAGGAGCTTCATCTGCTCGGTGGTCAGCGCGGTGCCGAGCGGCGCGACCGTCTCGCCGACCCCGGCCGAGGCGGCCGCGATCACGTCCATATAGCCTTCCACCACGACAATCTGTTCGCTGTCATGCGCGGCTCCCCGCGCGAGATCGGCATTGTAAAGGGTCGCGCCCTTGTGAAAGAGGGGCGTCTCCGGCGAATTGAGATATTTCGCGTTTGCATCCGGATCGAGCGCCCTGCCTCCGAATGCGATCGTGCGGCCGCGCGGGTCGCGGATCGGGAACATCAGCCGGTTGCGGAACCGGTCGTAGGAGACGGGAATGTCGTCGCCCGCGATCAGAAGGCCCGCCTCGATCATCTCGTCTTGGGTGAAGCCGGCATTGGCGAGATGCGATTTCAGCGCGTGCCGGTCGGCCGGCGCGAAGCCGAGGCCGAAGCGTTCGCGCATCGCCGGATCGACGCCGCGCCGGTCGAGATAGTCGCGCGCGCCTTGGCCGTTGTTGTTCGCAAGCTGGCGGCGGAAGAAGTCGTCGGCCGACGCCATGACGAGGCGCAGCCGTTCGTACCGGCTCGCGGCCTCGTGGTCCGATGCGGTGGCGGCGGGCAGCGCGACGCCTGCCTCGGCCGCGAGGCGCTCGACGGCTTCGGGAAAGGCCAGCCCCTCGGTCTTCATCAAAAAGGTGAAGATGTCCCCGTGCTCGCCGCTCGCGAAGCAATGGTAGAAGCCCTTGGTGTCGTTCACGAAAAAGGACGGCGTTTTCTCGGCCTTAAATGGGCTGAGGCCCGCCATCTCGCGCCCCTGACGCTTGAGCGGCACGCGCTTGCCCACGACTTGCGACACCGGCAGGCGCGCGCGGATTTCGTCAAGGAGCTGGGGGTTAAATCGCATGGGCTAATTACGGGATGATTCGCACGCGCGATGTACTCACACCTGCGTTTTCCCGCTTATGCCCATGCGTAGGCGACAGGGGATCCCCCTCACCGGGCCCTTCGGGCCGACCTCTCCCCGCCGGGGAGAGGTG
>JBKJVQ010000289.1:0-5997 GCA_046717125.1 Methyloligellaceae bacterium | reverse complement strand
GGCACAGGCGCTTCCGCCGGGTCGAGCGGTAGCGGAGGCGCCGGGAGCGTGGCCCCAGGCGGGGGCGTGGGCGCCGGCGGCGGCGTTGGCAGTTCCGAGCCTCAGATCATCCGGGAATACGTCGCGGTCGACGAAACCGGCTCGGTTTCATTGCGCGGGGATGTCACGGCGAAAGTCGTCGGCACGAAAGCGGTTGCAGGCGCCACGGTCGGTGGTCTCCAGACACTGCTGCAGAACATCACCGTCACGGTCGGCGGCGCGACGACGACGATCAATCTCGGCCTGCTCGGTCTTCCGGCGGACCAGCTCCGCACGCAGATAGACAATGTGTCGGGCGTGAAAGCATCGTTCAATCAGGCGGGCCAGCTCGTCATCGAGGAGGCGATTGAAGAAAACCCTGCAGCCGTGAACGGATTCACGATAGGCGGCTCCGCCAATGTCCAGCAGCTCCTCGGCATTCAGGAAAAGACCTACGGATCGACGTCGCTTCTCACCCAAGGCGTTTCACAAGGCCAGACCCTGACCTTCCGCTCCGGCGACGGCGCTGTCCAGACCGTCACCTTCGGCGCAAGCCAGAACGAGGTTTCGAGCGTCGCGGAACTCGAACAGGCTTTGGGCGCGTTGGACGGCGTCACCGCATCCATCGATGCCGAGAACCGGCTGACATTTCGAAGCGACGACCCGACGGCGTCCGTGACCGTGGGCGGCACGGCTAACACTGAGGTTGTTTTCGGCGTTGAGCGTCGAACCTACGACCCGACAATCATAGAGACGGTCATCGAACCGGAGCCGACGCCCGAACCCGAGCCCACGCCGGCGCCTCAGCCTTCCGCCGGGGCACAGGACGCCGAAATTCGGAAAGCGCTGGCCGATATTCGCGTCGAGATCGACGCGGCCATCGCCGAAGCAGAAACACAAGGCGTCAACCTGCTGCGCTCGGGCGCGATCGACGTCCTTTTCGCGGGCGAAGCGGGTGCGTCGAAGCAACGAGAAGGCAGCAACCTCAGCGCAACGGCGCTCGGGCTCGATGTGCTCGCGCCGGCCGCGAGCGCTTCGTTCTCCGACATCGAGGCTGCGATTTCCGGCGCGATTCAACGCGTCGAGCTCGAGTCCACGAAAATCGCCATTGATTCAAAGTTACTCGAAGCCAGATCGGAGTTCAGCACCATGCGCAGCGAGGGTTTGAAAGAACTTGGGCTTGAAACCGGCTGAGGATGCGACCGAAGGAACGACAGCCAGCGGAGCGTCCAACGACGAAATCGACCGCATCGCCGCTGAGACCCGCAAACTGTTCGCCGAATCTCTCCTTCCCGGCGAGGACGGCATCGTCGAAAACGACCGCGCCGTGCTGGAAGAATTGTTTTCCGTTTCACCGGAAAAACAAAATCCCTAAACGGAGCATTTACCCGGACGTGCGATGTTGACGCATTCACAACGCGGAAATGCCGTGAAGGGCGCCGTATTCACCGAGTTTATGTCGTTTGTCGAGGACGGCTTTGGCGTCGACATGGTCGACGACGTGGTGGAAAGGTCTGATCTGCCGAGCGGCGGGGCCTACACTTCGGTCGGCACGTATCCGCACACCGAAATGTATGAACTGGTTGGGTCCCTGACCAAGCTCTCCGGTGGGCACATGGAGAACATCCTGGTTGAATTCGGCCGGCATCTGAGCCGCCGGTTCGCCCGTTCGTTTCCGAACTTCTTCAGCGAGCGGAATGGCTTGTTCGATTTTCTGACGAGCGTCGACGGCCACATCCATGTCGAGGTCAGAAAACTTCACCCCGACGCGGAGCTTCCTTCGTTCGTCGTGAATGCCGTCAACGAGCGCCGCATGGAATTCGACTACTCGAGTTGCAGACCACTTGGGTCGCTGGCCAAGGGCCTGATCATGGGCGCCGCCGAGTATTTCGGTGAGAATGTCGAAATTGCCGAGAAGGCGCACGCAGAAGCCGATAGGCGTTTCGTCCGCTTCACCATCCAGCGCATTCACTGAGGCCCTCGATGGGCTTCGCTGAGCAGGACGCGACCGGAAAAATCGATCGTCTGGAAAAGCGCATCGAACGCGAACGCCGGGCGCGTCAGGACGCCGAGTTCCTTCTCGAAGCAAAATCGCTGGAGCTTTACGAGCTCAATCAGCATCTGGTGCGGCTCGCCTCGGATCTCGAGGAGAGCGTCGCCCACCGGACACGGGAACTCGTGCACGAGCGCGAGCGCGCATTGCGGCTCGCCGAGCGCGACCAGTTGACGGGACTTGCAAACCGGATGCTGTTCACGCGGGAGATGGAGCGCGCTCTGTCCAATGCACGCGAGCGGGACGAGCCTGTCGGGCTCCTGCTGATCGATATCGACCGGTTCAAGGACATCAACGATACGCTCGGCCACGATGCCGGCGACGCCTTCCTCCAGCATGCGGGCAGCCGCATCGACAGCTGCATTCGCAAAGGCGACACGGTCGCGCGCCTCGGTGGCGACGAATTCGCCGTACTGTGCCCGGCCGCCATGGGAAGATGCGAAACCGAACGCGTAGCCGACCGCATTCTCGCAGCCCTGCGCGCACCGACGTCCTTTCGCGACCGGAACGTCTTCGCAACCTGCTCTATAGGCGTTGCGATGTATCCCGCCGACGCGGACAATGCGGTGGACCTGCAGCGCTTCGCCGACATGGCGCTCTACAAATCGAAGACCTCCGGAAGAGGCGTATGGACCGCCTTCGATGAAGGCATGTGGGCGGAGATTGAAGAGCGATGTCTGATCGAGGGCGAGCTTCGCCGCGCCGCCCGATCCGGAGAGATCGAGGCCTGGTTCCAGCCCATCATCAATGTCGGTGAGGCGCGCATGCAGAGCGCCGAGGCGCTGGTGCGGTGGCGGCATCCGACGCGCGGCCTGCTGATGCCGGACAGCTTCATTCCGATCGCGGAAGGCTCACAGCTGATCGAGGACGTTGGGCATGCCGTCTGGCGGTCGGCCTGCGCATCCGCGGCACCCTGGATCGCGGACGGAAGACTGCGGTCGCTGTCGGTCAACGTCTCGGCGACCGAGCTGAAAAATCCATTGATGATCGACAATATCGTTTCGGCGGTCCGCCTCGCCAACATTCCGCTCACTGCAATCACCGTCGAGATCACCGAGCAGACCCTGATCGACGATCTCGACATCGCAAGGGCGCGGCTCGAAAAACTGGCGGAGTACGGCATTCGTATCGCGCTGGACGATTTCGGCACCGGCTATTCGAACATCGGCTACTTGCGCCGTCTGCCGATCCACGTCCTGAAGATCGACCGCACCCTGACAGCCGATGTCGCAACGGACAGCAGCGCCGCCGCTATCGTGCGTGCGGTCGTCGATATCGCCAACGCGCTCGACATGGAGCCGGTAGCCGAAGGCGTCGAGACCGAAGCGCAGGCGTTGCATCTTTCACGCTGCGGATGCCGGAGCATGCAAGGCTATCTTTTCGGCAAGCCGCTGGAGAAGACGGAATTCGAGTCGCGGCTTGAGGCACAAGGTTTCGGTCAAGACTTGCTGACACTCAGCGGGAATTCAGCCGCCGGTCGGCGGCAATCTCCGCCATCTGACCGCCGCCGCAGCAACCAGATACGAGTTCCGGCGTTGAGTCGCGCAATCAACTAGTTCGAGGCTGATCGATTTCCATTGAAAGCGGCCACACGCCAAGGCACGATTCCAGCCACATTTGGGTTATAAGCCCGCTGCCATGATTAAGTTCCCCCCCGCCGTTCAGGCCATCTGCGCCGCTGCCGCTTTGGCAATCGTCCCCCTCTTTCCGCCGAACCATGCCGCTGCGCAGGAGACACGGCTGGCGGCGCTTGAACCGCGTTTCGAAGAGCTAGAGCAACTTTCCGACGACATGTCGCTATGGGCCGCGAAAGTATGCTCGCTGATCGAGTCCGCCGCCGTAGCGCATGGATTGCCGGAAGAATTCTTCACGCGGCTGATATGGCAGGAAAGCCGCTTCCGGCCCAAGGCGGTCAGCCCGGTCGGCGCACGCGGCATCGCGCAATTCATGCCGGGCACGGCATCGGACCGCAAGCTCGACGACCCGTTCGATCCCGTGTCAGCGATCGTGGCCTCGGCTTCCCTGTTGCGGGACCACAGAGAGCGTTTCGGCAATCTCGGTCTGGCAGCGGCCGCCTATAATGGCGGACCGGGACGCGTTTCGAACTGGGTAGACGGCGACGGCGGCCTTCCCCGCGAAACGCGGAATTATGTCTGGCTCATCACCGGGCATACGGCCGAAAGCTGGACCAAGGACGACGCGCGCAAGCTGGAACATGCGGAGGACGAGGCGAACCGCACGCGGCGGGGTTGTCAGGAAACCGTGGCGCTCCTGAGAAGGCCCGGCGACAGGCCGGAGATGCCGGACGATATCGAGGACGAATTCGCGCGCGGCGGCGGTCCATGGGGCGTTCAGGTCGCGGGCAGTTTTTCGCGTGCGCAGGCCGTCGCTGCCTGGGAGCGTATGAAGAAATCGCATTCCGCGATTCTCGGCGATCGGTCGCCGATGATGGTCGGAGGCCGCATGCGCAGCCGCGGCACGCGCGCCTTCTATCGTGTGCGCGTGGCGGAACAGACCCGCGACGCCGCCGAGAATTTGTGCGGGCGTCTCCAACGCTCTGGCGGCGTGTGCGTTGTGCTGAAGAACTGACTAACAGGATGATGCTCAATCGAATCGCGATCTTCATTCTGCAAGGGGCCCGGCTTGACCGAGCCACCCACCCGACCGTGCAATGAGTCCCCCGGTTAAACCGGGGGACGTAGCCCGAAAGCGCCGTCAAACTTCAGGCGCTAAATCTCCCGCCCGAGGAGCCAGTCGAGCGACACTCTGCCGCCTCCGCGTGCGAAGAAATAGAACGTGATCGTAGCCCACAGGATCGACTTTTCGGCGCCCGCCAATCCCTCCGCCTTTACGATCCAGTGGAACCAGACCGTCACCAGCAGAACGATGGTCGCGCCGAGCGCGGCCGGCCGCGTCAGAAGTCCCAGCGCGAGGAGGATGCCGCCGAAGAACTCGGTTGCAGCAAGCGCCGGTGACCACAACGCTCCCGGAAAGAACCCGAGACTCTCGACCATACCGATATTGGCGAACGGGTCTATGATCTTGCCGTAGCCGTGCGTCGCAAGCAGGCCGCCGGCCAGGACCCGCAGCAGCGTTTCAGCAATGACGGTCAGGGAACAATAAAATCCCCCCAGTGAAGGAATGATCAGACGGCTTCGCTCATGATCTTGAATGGTGGCAGTCATCGATTTCTCCGCCAATGTTGGGTTCGCTCGTTGTGAACGCGTGACTTCGCATGCCCGGTTCCCTTCTCACCCGGTGCACCTGGTGTGGGTGCGCCGAATTGGTCAGCACACATGGTTTTCTGAAGCTCAGGCATCAGGCCTCCGCCGGGCGACCTTGACCAGCGCGCGCGACTTTTTGTCGGACAGCCTGCCCTCGCGCGACGAGCGCGGCGGCTTGGTCGCCTTGCGCACCCGTGGCGGCGCGGCGGCACGACGGATCAGGCCGATCAGGCGTTCAAGCGCATCGTCACGGTTGCGCTGCTGGCTGCGATAACGCTCAGCGCTGATGACAATGACGCCATCGCGCGTGACGCGATTCCCCGCAAGCTTCATCAGTCGGATCGCGATTTCGTCCGGCAACGAAGGCGAGCGCCGCGCATCGAAGCGAAGCTGGACGGCCGTGGACGTCTTGTTGACGTGCTGCCCCCCGGGACCTGACGCGCGGACGAAAGTTTCCGTGATTTCGCCTTTGTCGATCGCGATATTGGGTGTGATGCGGATCATGGCGCGACCGTGCTGAGGACGTCTCGCGGCTCTGGCATGGAAAGGTGATGGCTAGATCGGCAAACGTCCGACTCCCTGCCGATGGTTTTGCCGCCACGCCAACCATGCGCCGGTTACGCCACCGAACAACGCATGCCCAACAGACTGCGTAAGCCGGTCATTGGCCAGGAACCAGGGGAACGCGGCCGGGAAAATGAC
>JBKJVQ010000288.1:0-34323 GCA_046717125.1 Methyloligellaceae bacterium | reverse complement strand
CCACGCGCCCCTCACGCTCGGCTGGGTCTAGACGACTGTCCGCGCTTACGGGCATCGTTACACGGCCATCTAAATCGCGGCGGGAGGTCAGTCCCGCCGGAATGGCTGATCCGGGCCCGGGCCGCCTCCGACAAAGTCGGCGGCGTCCCGGCTCCCGGATCAAATCGTTTCTGGAGCCTGAAATCCATCACTAAATTTGCCGCGAATCAGGGCTAGGAAAGCCTTAAGGGTTGTCGGCTAACCCTAGTCCTTGAGCTCGCCGACAAGGCGCGGGTGTAGGAGTTGAGGGTATCATGGTGTGTTACCGGCAAGTGACGCGAACGTCGAAGATTGTGGCCGTGCTTCTCTGCGCATGTCTTGCGGCGGCCTGTTCCCGCGGCCAGACCCAGCAGTTCGGCGTGGGCGCCAGCGGCGACGGCGGGCCAATCATGCCGGGCTCATCGCGTGATTTCGCCGTGAATGTCGGCGACCGCGTCTTTTTCGAGAACGACTCCAGCAATCTGACATCCGAGGGTCAGGCCGTGCTCCGCGCGCAGGCGGGCTGGCTGCGCCAGTATCCAAATTACACCATCCTCTTGGAAGGCCACGCCGACGAGCGCGGCACCCGTGAATACAATATCGCATTGGGCGCGCGCCGCGCCATGAGCGTGCGCTCATACCTCGCCAATCAGGGCGTTTCCTCCGCGAATATGCGCACGATTTCCTACGGCAAGGAGCGTCCCGTTGCGACCTGCGACGACATCTCCTGCTGGTCGCAGAATCGCCGCGTCGTGACGGTTCTGAACAGCCGCGCGGGAAGCTGACGCGCGGCTCGTTCGGTCACGGGCTGGCAGAGCCGGCCCGTTCCATGGCTTGAACCATTGCGCCGAACCGAACTCCACAGTTTGGCCCTAAAGGCAGCGAAAATACCGTTCTGTGCATGACCGGACGGGACGTGCGCTTCGGTCATCCGGGCGTGTGACGCGGGTTGTGCGAACAATGCGAGCGCTGAACGCACGGAGAGGCAAGGCTCCGCGCCAGCGCATCTGACGGGGCGAGACGTCGTGACAACATTCGGGTTCATCGAGGCGGCGCGTTGCGCCGCGCTTACTTCACTGATGGCGCTTGCGTTTTCGGCTGCGCCTGCCATGGCGCAGGACGAGCAGCCCGCGCCCAAACAGCAGGCCGCGCCGCAGAAGAGCGGCGGGGGCGGTGGCGATCGCATCGCTCGGGTGGAGGCGCAGCTCGTCGACCTTCAGGTGGCGCTCGGCTCGATCGAATCGATGGTCCGGAACGGCGGCGGCGCGGCTGCCATGCAGGCTCCGGCTCCCGCTCCTTCAAGCTACGATAGCGGCGGCAACAGCGGCGGCGCTGGCGATGGCCGCGTCACGGCGCTCGAAACGCAGATCCAGGCGTTGACTGCGCAGCTCGAGCAGGTGACCCAGCAGATGGCCGCGCTGCAGTCGCGCCTCGGCGGTGGCTCCAGCGGGATGAATGCGCCCGTTCCGGGTAACGGCGGAAACGCGCCGCCGGCGCAATACGTCCCGAACAGCTATGACGCACCGGTTGCCGGGTCGCAGCTTCAGGCGGCAGCACAGCCTGATAGCGGCAACGCGGCGTCCGAGGGGCGCGCCTCGTTTGACCATCAGGCCTCGTTCGGACAGGCGGGCGAACCTCAGCGCGAAGTGGCGCAGGCCGGAATGTCCGATCCGATCGGCGGCCTGATCGGCGACGGCGACAGGGCGGCGTATGACGATCCTGCAGCGGGTTCCGGCGCGGTCGCACAGCCGCCGCGCGATCTTGCCGCGCTTCCTCCGGATGCAGGTGCGGGCGCTCCCGTCCCCGATCCGTCCGGCGCGAGCCCGAAGGAAATCTATGACGTCGCCTATCGTCAGCTGATGGCCCGCGAATACGATTCTGCCGCCGCCTCGTTCAGCCAGTTCGTTTCGAGCTATCCGAAGGATCCGCTCGCAGGCGAGGCGCAATACTGGCTCGGCGAGACATATTATGTGCGCGGCCAGCACAAACAGGCGGCCGATGCGTTCCTCGCCTCGTATCGGACCTACGGATCGGGGCGGAAAGCGCCCGATAGCCTCCTCAAGCTCGGCCTTGCCTTGGCGCAGTTGAAAGAGAAGGATGCGGCATGCTCCGCCCTGTCCGAGTTCAGCGTCAAGTATCCGTCCGCGCCCGAGCATTTGCGCACGCGCGCTACGTCGGAACGCCGCCGCGCCGGCTGCTCCTAAAGCGGGACCGCCGAAAGTGGACGCCGGTTTCGGCGTTAAGTCGCGCGGCCAAAAAGAAAATCTGGAGCATGACCGGTTCCATCGGAAATGGTCATGCTCCAGAGCATGATGCCGAAAAGTGTGAAGCGGTTTTCGGACAACATCATGCGCAAGGACTGATCCCCTGATGCCGTCCCCGGTCGACTTTACCGGGGCCGCATCGGGCCTCACGCTTCTTAAGCGCTTCGACCATGTGCTGCTGGCCGTCTCAGGCGGGTCTGATTCGACCGCGTTGATGCATCTTGCCGCCGCCTGGCGCCACGCATCGCAACAAACCCGGATCAGCGTCGCAACCGTCGACCATGGTCTGCGCCCAAGCTCGGCGCTGGAAGCGCGGGCGGTCGCGGAAGGCGCGCGATCCCTTGGCCTTTCCCACGCTGTCCTCACCTGGACTGGTCCCAAGCCCGCACGCGGCATTGAGGAAGCAGCGCGGCGGGCGCGTTATGCGCTTCTTGCCGCCCACGCGCATGCGATCGGCGCAGACGCCATTGCGACGGCCCACACGCTCGACGATCAGGCCGAGACCGTGCTGATGCGGCTCGCGCGCGGCAGCGGCGTCGACGGGTTGTCCGCGATGGCCCCGGAAAGCCGCATCGCTGGTCTTGCTCTGGTTCGGCCACTGCTCGGTGTAAGCAAGCCCGCGCTTGTGGCATTTCTGCGTGAGGTGGGCGTGGACTGGATCGAGGATGCAACCAACGCCGACCCCGCTTTCGAGCGCGCGCGGCTGCGCCAGGCGCAAGGCGCGATGGCCGCGCTCGGTTTGACGCAGGATGCGCTGGCCCGCACGGCCCGCCGCATGACGCGCGCGCGTGCGGCGCTGGATGCAACGGCGCAAGAATGGGTCGCCGCAAACATCCGGGTCGACCCGCGCGGCGCGGCGGAGTTCGGGGCGTCGGCGCTCGAGACAGCGCCCGAGGAAATCTTTCTGCGCGCGATGCAGCTTTTGCTTGGCGTTATCGGCGGCAGATTTTCGCCGCTGTCGCTGGGCGGGCTTGAGCGGCTCCTGGACAGCCTCCGGTCGCCGTCAAAAAAGACCCGCACGTTCGGAGGTTGCCGCATCGCGCCCGCGGGCGATGTCTGGCGTGTGACGCGCGAAATCAGGCGGCACGGCCTGCCGGCGTTCGAACTCAAGCCCGGCCAAAAGGCGCTGTGGGATGGTCGCTTTCATGTCGCGCTCGGCGCTCACGAATCGCGCAGCGTGGAAGTGCGCGCGCTCGGGGTAGAAGGGCTGGCATATCTCCGCAAACGGGCGCAGCATGCGCGTGTGCCTCGACACGCTGCCTATGCCTGCGTGACGTTTTGGCGGGACGACGTGCTTCTGGCCGCCCCCTCGCTCGGCTTCATGCCGCCCGGCGCTCCTGCGGCGACCTCGGAGTTTGTCCATGGCCGATAAGGCAACCATGTCGCGGCTTCGCCGTTGGCAAGCCTGTGCGCCGTCCTTATCTATAGGCGGGACGGTGAGGGATTTCCGATCCTCTGCATGCGTGCGGGCCCGCAACGGGCGTGACCGGTTCGGTGCGGGAGCCAAGGAACATTGATGAATTCGAACTTTCGCAATTTCGCTATCTGGGTGGTGATCGGCCTCGGACTGATTGCGCTGTTCAATCTGTTCCAGTCGCCGAACCAGCGCGCCCGCGCCAACGACATCTCATTCTCGCAGCTTCTGACCGAGGTCGAATCCGGCACGGTCCAGGACGTAACCATCTCCGGGAACCAGATCAGCGGACATTTCGCGGACGGACGCGCCTTCCAGACCTACGCGCCGAATGACCCCGAGCTTGTGACTCGCCTGCATGGCAAGGGCGTGAAGATCACCGCCAAGCCCTCGGACGAGGACGTGCCCTCGCTGCTGGGCGTGCTGGTGTCGTGGTTCCCGATGCTGCTTCTGATCGCCGTCTGGATCTTCTTTATGCGCCAGATGCAGTCGGGCGGCGGACGCGCCATGGGCTTCGGCAAGTCGAAGGCCAAGCTTCTGACCGAGCGCCAGGGCCGTGTCACGTTCGACGATGTCGCCGGCGTTGACGAAGCGAAAGACGATCTCCAGGAGATCGTCGAGTTCCTGCGCGATCCGCAAAAATTCCAGAAGCTCGGCGGACGCATTCCGCGCGGCGCGCTGCTGGTCGGGCCTCCCGGCACCGGCAAGACGCTGCTCGCGCGCGCCATCGCCGGCGAGGCGAACGTGCCCTTCTTCACCATTTCGGGCTCGGACTTTGTCGAGATGTTCGTGGGCGTAGGCGCGTCCCGCGTGCGCGACATGTTTGAGCAGGCGAAGAAAAACGCGCCCTGCATCATCTTCATCGACGAGATCGACGCCGTCGGCCGTCATCGCGGCGCGGGCCTTGTCGGCGGCAATGACGAGCGAGAGCAGACGCTGAACCAGTTGCTCGTTGAGATGGACGGCTTCGAGGCGAACGAGGGGGTCATCCTGATCGCCGCGACCAACCGGCCCGACGTGCTCGACCCTGCGCTGCTGCGTCCCGGCCGCTTCGACCGTCAGGTCGTCGTGCCGCGTCCCGATGTCGGCGGCCGCGAGAAGATCCTGAAAGTGCATGTGCGCAAAGTGCCGCTCGCGCCCGATGTCGAGTTGCGCACGATTGCGCGCGGTACGCCGGGCTTCTCCGGCGCCGACCTCGCCAACCTCGTCAACGAGGCGGCATTGCTGGCGGCACGGCGCTCGAAGCGGCTCGTCACCCAGCACGAGTTCGAGGACGCCAAGGACAAGGTCATGATGGGCGCTGAACGCCGCTCCATGGCCATGACCGACGAGGAGAAGAAGCTGACCGCCTATCACGAGGGCGGCCACGCGCTGATTGCGATGCACATGCCCGCATCCGATCCTGTGCACAAGGCGACGATCATCCCGCGCGGCCGTGCGCTCGGCATGGTGATGCGTCTGCCCGAGCGCGACGTCTTCTCCTACACGCGCGAGAAACTCGAGGCGGACATCACCGTGGCTATGGGTGGCCGCGTCGCCGAGGAGCTCATTTTCGGCCACGACAAGGTGACGTCCGGAGCGGTCTCGGACATCAAGATGGCGACGGCGCTCGCCCGCGCGATGGTCACGCAATACGGGATGTCCGACAAGCTCGGGCCGCTCTCCTATGGCGACAACGAGGAGGAGGTGTTCCTCGGCCATTCGATCGCGCGTCAGCAGAACGTGTCCGATGAGACCATGAAGCGGGTGGACGAGGAAATTCACCGCATCGTCGACGAGGGATATGCGCACGCAAGGCGTATTCTCGAGGAGCGGATGACCGACCTGCACACGATCGCCAAGGGTCTGCTCGAATACGAGACGCTGTCGGGCAGCGAAATCCAGGGGCTCCTCGACGGTCAGCCGCCGATCCGCGAATTCGTGGATACGCCGAAGGACAAGCCCGCGTCGTCCGGCGTGCCGAACGCCGGCCGCGCCAAGCGCCCGCCGCGTGAAGATACCGGCGGCATGGAGCCGGAGCCCCAGCCTCAGGGTTGATGCGCCGATCGGGGCGTCACCAGTAGGCAATAAGTCGTCCCGCAGTCGCAACGGCGAGCCACAGCACCAGCGACGCAATCGCGGCCGCGCGCAATTCGCGGCGGTAACGGAACGGATGGCGCGCCAGCCATTCGAACAGCGCGATATTGGCGAGTGCCAGCGCGATAATGCCGATCTTGGCAATGAACACCGGATTGCGACCGATCGATTGCGCCTCGGTCGAGAACATCACAATGCCGCTTGCGGCGAGCGCTATGATTGCGGCGATGGCAATGCCGCGCGCGATGCGCCAGGCGCGGTGATCGGCACCTTCGCTGGTCCAAGTACCTGTGTGCATCAGGCCGAGCGCGCCGAACAACGCGGCGAGCCCCAGGACATGTGTCACATTGGCGAACGGATAGAGCCAGGCAGAACTGCGCGCGGCACGGCCGAGGGAAGACTGCTGGATGAGCGCAAGAAGGCCGTCGGGGCCGTCCATCTAGCGGAGCTGGATCTGCTTTCCGTCGACGGTCAGGTATTCGGCGCGGATCTCGGGTTCGCCTGACGACCGGGGATAGCCGGTCGCCGAAATGGTCTTTCCCTCCGCGACGACTTCTGCCGTAGCCCCTCGGGCCGTCATGCGCGAGGGCGGCGCCAGGATGATGGTCCAATCCTTCCCCTCATGCGCCATGATGATCGACGCGTGCGGAAAGCCGAATTTCGACTGCTTGATGGCGCCCTCGATCGTCATTGTTTTGGATGCGTCGTAGCTGCTCCAGCCATGATGCGCCTGTGCGATGCCGTAAGAGGCGAGCGCAAGGCCGATCGTCAGCAAGGTCAGGCGAGGGATCTTCCACATCGAAGCTCAGGCTCCATTCCCGCATTTGGTAAGCAACGCGCAAGCCGTCGCTTCGTTTCCTGCCCCTTGATCGCACCCGCGGCTTCGGGCATGGCGTATTCATGCCGCGTTCCCGCTATTTTCAGCCCGTGTCCATCGTTGCCGGCGCAAACCAGGCGCCGCTCCGTCTCGCCGGCCGCGCCGATCTGGGCTTTTTTCAAGTGAAGATCGCCGAACGGATCGGCGAAGGCGTAACGCGAACGATCGTCGGCGCGGCCGATCTGCGGTCATACGGCGTCGCCCATGAACGGCTGACCGGGAGGCGCGCGCCGTTCGCCGGGCTTTCCATGGACCGGCCGCGCCTGATGGGGATCGTCAACGTCACGCCCGACAGTTTTTCGGACGGCGGCAGATTTTCGGAGACGGACGCTGCCGTTGCTCATGCGCTCAAGCTGGTGGAGGAGGGCGCGGACATTGTCGATATCGGGGGAGAATCGACGCGCCCGGGCGCCGATCCCGTCGCGCTCGATGAGGAGCTTCGCCGCGTCATCCCGGTGATTGAAACGCTCCGTAAACTGACGGATACGCGCATCTCTGTCGATACGCGAAAGGCCGAAGTAATGCGCCAAGCGGCCGATGCGGGCGCTGACATTCTGAACGATGTGTCGGCGCTGACGCACGATCCCGCAGCGCTCGAAACCGCCGCGCGCACCGGACTGCCTGTGGTGCTGATGCACGCGCAGGGCGACCCCAGGACCATGAACGACAATCCCGTCTATCGCGACGTCGTTCTCGATAGCTTCGACTTTCTGGAGCAGCGCATCGCGGCCTGCGACGCGGCCGGCATTCCACGCGAACGGATCGTCGCCGACCCGGGCATCGGCTTCGGAAAACACCTGCATCACAACGTCAGCGTCATGGCGGCGCTGTCGCTCTATCACGGGCTGGGCGTGCCGATCCTTCTCGGCGTCTCGCGCAAAAAAATCATTGGACAGTTGGGCGACGTGCGCGACGCCAGTCAGCGGCTGTCGGGGTCGCTCGCGGCTGTGCTGGCGGGGGCGGCGCAAGGCGTGCAGTTGTTCCGCGTGCACGATGTCGCCGAGACGCGCCAGGCGCTGTCGGTGTGGCAGGCTGTCGTTAACGCGAGCCCTGGATCGCCTTCAGCAGTCGATCCTCCATAAGCGCCATTTTATCCTCGGTCTCACGCAGAAGTTCCGCGACAACGCGAGGCATGGCGTCGACTTTTGTCTCCAGCCGGTCCAGGCGCAGCGTGTGCTCGTCCTGCACCGCCTGGATGCGGCCGAGCTTGGTCACCATCCATTTCAAGGGACTCGGTGGAATCGTTATGCGCCCGCTCGAGCGCGGGGACGCGACGATCCAGATCCTCAAGGGACGCAGCCATGTCGGGCAATCTAAGCACTTGCGCATGGGCAACGCCGACCCTGAATTAACCCCTGGGGCGCAACAAATGTGTAATGATCGCTCATAATTTGTGACTGCCGCGCCCGGTTCCCCCCGGCATAATGCGCTCCTTCGCTGAGGGTGGGAGCCGCAGGGGCACGGCGGCTTTCCCGACTACGCAGCGATGCGTGAGGGGATTCGACCATGACTCGTAAATTGTTCGGTACCGACGGCATTCGCGGCCGGTCCAATCACCATCCAATGACATCCGAGGTGGCACTGCGCGTCGGCATGGCGGCAGGCACGCTCTATACGAATGGCGCGCATCGCCATCGCGTGGTGATCGGCAAGGACACAAGGCTGTCGGGCTATATGATCGAGTCCGCGCTCGTGTCGGGCTTCACCGCCGTCGGCATGGACGTGTTTCAGCTCGGACCGATGCCGACGCCGGCCGTCGCGATGCTGACACGCTCGCTCCGCGCCGATCTCGGCGTAATGATCTCTGCCTCGCACAACCCCTACATCGACAATGGCATCAAGCTGTTTGGCCCGGACGGCTACAAACTCTCCGACGAGATGGAAGCGCGCATCGAGGAACTGAGCCAGGGCGACATGAACGAGCTCCTTGCCCAGCCGGAGAAGATCGGCCGCGCCACGCGCATCGACTCCGCCTGCGAGCGCTACATCGAATTCGCCAAGCGCACATTGCCCCGTAATCTCCGGCTGGATGGCCTCAGGGTCGTCGTCGATTGCGCCAATGGCGCAGGCTACAAGGTCGCCCCCGAAGCCCTGTGGGAGCTGGGCGCCGAGGTCGTGAAGATCGGCGTCGAACCGAATGGCCTCAACATCAACAAGGACTGCGGATCGACCTCGACCGACGCCCTGTCACGCAAGGTGGACGAGGTGCGCGCCGATATCGGCATCGCTCTCGACGGCGACGCGGACCGGGTGATGATCTGCGACGAACGCGGCCGCGTGATCGACGGCGATCAGATCATGGCCGTGATCGCCGAGAGCTGGCAGAAGCGCGGACGGCTAGCGGGCGGCGGTATCGTGGCGACCGTGATGTCCAATCTCGGGCTTGAGCGCTATCTCGGCGAACTTGGTCTCTCGCTTGCGCGCACGCCCGTCGGCGACCGGTACGTGGTCGAGCACATGCGCGCGCACGGCTTCAATATCGGCGGCGAGCAGTCCGGACACGTGGTCCTGTCGGACTATGCGACCACCGGCGACGGCCTCATCTCCGCGCTGCAGATCCTGGCGGTGGTCGTCCAGTCGGGCAAGCCAGTGTCGGAAGTGTGCAACCGGTTCGAGCCCTTGCCACAGGTCCTCAAGAACGTCCGCTACAAGGATGGCGAACCGCTCGACAATCTCTCGGTTCGCCGCGCCATCGACGAGGGCAAGTCGAAGCTCGGTAAGTCGGGTAGGCTGGTGATTCGCCCGTCCGGCACCGAGCCGGTCATCCGCGTCATGGCCGAAGGCGACGACGAGGGTCTCGTCTCGACGGTCGTCGACGATATCTGCGGCGCGCTGAAGGCCTGCGCAGCCTGACAGCCCCTTTCGCCGGCTTCATTTAAGGGCGTCGAGCGTGAGCACGACGCCCTATTTGTTTGATCCGACCTGTGACCTCCGCGCAACAGCCGGGCTCCGAATTGAGCCTGCCGTTTCCGCGTCATTAGGCTTAACCGCCTCTTAAGTAATGCCTTCTATCGTCCCGGAATGAAACAGCTTGATAGGCCGGCGCGGGAGCTCCGGACACGTCGGCTGAAATCAAGGGGGACTGTGATGAAGCATATTGGAAGCACACTCTTTGTGGGTGCTTGCGCGTTCTTTGCGCAGGCGTCCTTGGCCAACGCAGACGGCGCCGATCTGCTCTAAGCGCCGCCGGTCGTCGAAGCGGCCGCGCCAGTTGGCGTTTCGGGGTTTTATCTCCGCGGCATGATCGGCTTCTCCAACCATGAGGTCGACGAAATCCATTCCGACACGTTCGACCTGCTGAACGCCAACTTCACCGTCCTGCAGAAAGACTTCGAGACCGGCGGCATCTTCGGCGGCGGCGTCGGTATCGCTGGAACAAGCATCTGCGCTTCGACGTGACCGGCGAATATCGTGGCAATGCGACTTTCCACGGCC
Organism: Methyloligellaceae bacterium; assembly: GCA_046717125.1. GTDB lineage: Bacteria > Pseudomonadota > Alphaproteobacteria > Rhizobiales > Methyloligellaceae > JBKJVQ01. Next base: position 24,239 of record JBKJVQ010000288.1, on the reverse strand, counting down.
TCGACAAGTATGAGGGCGGCTTTGACTTCGGAGGCGGGACCACCGAGTACACGTCGATCCATAAGAGCTGGGTCGGCCTCTTCAACGGCTATGTCGATCTCGGCACCTGGTGGTGCTTCACGCCTTATATCGGTGGCGGCATCGGCTGGGCTAAGAACTCGGTGGAAGGTTTCACCGACGTGAACAACGGCACCATTTTTAACCATCCGGATGGGTTCGACATCCTGAACTCCTCCGTCCATTACGGACGCGACAAGAGCGAGAGTGGGTTCGCCTGGGCAATCCATGCCGGCGTCGCCTAGGAAGTTGCGCCAAACCTTACGCTCGACTTCGGCTACAGGTACACCGATCTTGGCGATGCCTATAGCGGGAAGCTCATCAATGCGGCTACTGGCACTGTGATCCCTGGCGTCGACTTCGAGGAACTCACCTCGCACGACTTTTTGTTCAGCGTGCGTTACCAGTGCTGCGGCACGGATGCGCCGATCATCCCGGCCTACCAGCCTTTGAAATAGGTTTCCTAGTCGTTCTGAACAAACCGCTCGCGCCGAAAGCGCGGGCGGTTTTGCTGTCAGGCGACGCCCAGCCGCAAGAGATCGTGGATATGCACGATGCCGACGGGGCGTCCCTGTTCCACGACGAACAGGGCCGTGATCGTGGCCGCGTTGCACATTTCGAGCGCTGTCGCGGCGAGTTCGTCCGGCGCGATCGTCTTTGGGCCGCGCGTCATGATCTGACCTGTCGTCTTGTCGAGCAGGCCCGAGCCCATGTGACGCCGCAGATCGCCGTCGGTAATGATTCCCGCAAGGCGGCCGGACTCGTCGACCACGCCGAGACAGCCGAGGCTCTTCTCCGTCATCGTCACGATCGCCTCCGCCATCGGCGTCGACATGCCGGCGAGCGGCAGGCGCGCTTCGCCATGCATGATGTCGGCGACGAAGCTGAGCGCCGCGCCGAGCTGCCCGCCCGGATGGAACACCTTGAAGTCGAAAGCGGTGAAGCCCTTCGCCTCGAGCAGCGCGACCGCGAGGCAGTCGCCCAGCGCAAGCTGCATCAGCGTCGAGGTCGTGGGCGCAAGCCCGTGCGGACAGGCCTCCTTCACCTGCGGCAGGATCAGGACCACGTTCGCGGCCTTGCCGAGCGCGGACAGCGTATTCGACGTGATCGCGATGATCGGCACGCCGAAGCGCTTGGCGTAGGTGATGATGGGCGACAGTTCGACCGTCTCGCCGGACCAGGAGCAGGCGAGGATCGCGTCCTCGCGCATGATCATGCCGAGATCGCCATGGCTCGCTTCGGACGGATGCACGAAGAACGACGGCGTCCCGGTCGAGGCCAGCGTCGCGGCGATCTTCTGCCCCACATGCCCGCTCTTGCCCATGCCGGTCACGATCAGCCGGCCGGTGATGCCGCGCAGAAGCTCGACCGCGGCTTCGAACGGCGCGGCCATGTCCGTGCGCAGCGCAGCGCTCAGGGCTGCAAGCCCCTGCGCCTCGATGTCGAGCGTGCCGGCGGCGGACGCGACCGGGTTGCGGGCGCTTTCGGTCGCGGTGCGGGGGAGGGTTGCCGTCATGTGTGACTCAAGGTCGGAACAAGACGCCCATATCTACGCGAAATCCGGGCGCAATTCGGGCGCGTGTGCCGAAGCGGACCCGCGTTCAACCCCTCCTTAACCATGACGCCCCTAGATTCAACTGAGGTTTCAGGCGCGGCAACGCGCAAGACGGACGAGCATCGCCGATGGCGTCGCCTGTATCAATATTGCGATCGGCAGCGCTTGCGGGCGCGATCCTTGTCGTGTCCGCAGCCGAACCCGCCCACGGGTAGGATCAGGATGAGGCCCGTAGGCCTCCGCCAAGGCCTGCCGACTATACTTTGCGCGGCTCGCTCGCGGAGGGCGACCGGCAGGCACGCGAAGACGCGCAAGCGACCGCGTCGGATCAATCCCGAAGCGCGATCATGCCGGACACCTCCGCCGATCCCGGCGCGCTCGCGCGTGAGGATTTGAGCGAGCGCTTCGACCGGGCGATCGCGGAGTTCGAGTTCGAGCCGGGCCAGCCATTCCTCAATCTGCGCCGCCCGGATGCTCCGGAAACCGATCCCTGGGCGCCGCTCGGTGTTCGGGTGAGCTCGTTCCTCATTTTCCCGGAACTCGGCATCGGCGTCGTCGCGAGCGACAACATTCTCGCCTCGCCCAACCGTCCGCTGTCGGACCACGCGTTCGAGATCAATCCGCGTGTCCGGTTTCAGTCGACCTGGAGCCGGCACTCTCTGTCCGGCGAGGCGCAAACGCGGGACAGTTGGTACAAAAACTTTCCGAGCGAGAACGAGGACAGCTACGATGCGATCCTCCGTGGACGCATCGACGTCCTGCGCAGCACCAATCTTGAGCTTGAGACATCGGCCTCGAAGTTCCAGGAGAGCCGCGGCTCGATCGATTTTCCCGATGCGGCCGCCGAGCCCGGCGACATTATGACGGAACGCGCGGCAGCCGCGTTCAACCACACGTTCAACCGCCTGAAGGGCACGCTGCGCGGCGCGATTTCCGAGATCGATTACAGCGACGCGGTCGAGGCCGACGACGTGCCAGTGAACAACGACGACAGGGATTACCGGCAGAACGAGCTGGGCCTACGCGTGTCGTACGAATTCAATCCGGGGATGATTGCCTTCACCGATGTCGAGCGCAACAACCGGCGCTTCCGCCTCGCGCTGGATGATGACGGCTTCAATCGGGATTCGGACGGCTGGGAGGCCGTGGCGGGGCTGCGCTTCGATTTCAGCACGATCGTCACGGGCGAACTGTCACTTGGCTATGCGCTCCAGAACCCGAAAGACGCGGCCTTCGTCGATGTCGAGGGCGCGATCATCAACGCCGCCATCTTCTGGCGTCCGACCGCGCTGACGACGCTGCGCTTCGAGGCGCGCTCGGCGATCGAGCAGACGACCACGCTGGATTCGGCCGGCGCCCTGACCCGCGCGTATCTCATCGGCATCGAACACGCCCTGCGCCGCAACATCATCCTTGGCGGGTTCATCGGCTTTGCCGAAAGCGACTATGCCGGCTCGGACCTCGTCGAAGAGCGGCTGACTGGCGGTTTGACAATCGAATACCGGCTCAATCGCAGCGTTGCGATCGAGGGAAGCTGGCAGCACATCAGCTACGACGCCGGCGCCGTCAACTCCGAGTATCGCGAGAACGAATTCCGCCTCGGCATGCGGTTCCGCCGCTGAGGTTGAGGTCAGCCCAGCATTCGTTGTCTTGGCCGGGCTTGTCCCAGCCGTCCATAGCCACAGACGGTGCGGCTCAAGCCGAAATGCTGCAGGCTATGGATCGCCGGTATAATCCGGAAGACAGTCTTTGCTGGTCGCCAGGTCGCGCCGCGAGTCCTCCCTCCCGCGCTTGCGGGAGAGGTGGCGCGAAGCGCCGGGTGAGGGGAACAACAATAAATGGATAAGATCAACTCGCACCGCGCAGCGTGCCGCGCCTCGCACCGACAATCGCAGCAATCGGGATCGCGAACCCCGACACGACCGCGATCATCCCCGCCGCGCTGAGGCTGGACGGAAATCCCAGCAGGAGCGGCCCAAACGCGCCAAGCCAGTAGCCGGCAATCGCGCACGCCGCCGCGATCAGGCAGGACAGCACAAGCTGCGTCTTCAGATCATTGGTGAGGAGACGGGTCGTGGCGGCGGGGCAGATGAACATCGCGATGACGAGGATGGAGCCCACGGCCGAAAAGGATGCGACCGCCGCGAGCGCGCCGCAGACGACCACGCCAAAACCCATGGCGGTCGCATTCACGCCGAGCGCGCTGGCATGGTCGGGGTCAAAGGTCGAAAGCCTTAGCTCCTTGAAGAACAGGGCGACGAACGCGACGAGGAGCAGCGTGACGACCAGCAACAGCCAGAAAGCCTGCGGCATCGCGTGCAGGGCTGCGGGATCGAGGAGCGAGGCCCAGCCGACAGCATCGAGCCAGATCAGGCTCTCGACATTGCCATAGAGAGCGTGCTCGACATCGAGATGGACCGAGCTTGCGTCGGACTTTTCGAGCAGCAACACGCCGGCCGCGAACATGGTCGTGAACACCACGCCCATGGCCGCGCCCGCTTCGATCCGCGCGATGCGCCGGACCCCCTCGAACGCGAACGCCGCAATGATGGCGGAAACCGCCGCGCCGGCGATCAGCGCGGGAGCCGCGCCCGATCCCCAGATCACAAACGCGCCGACGATGCCCAGCAGGACGACATGGCTGAGCGCGTCGCCGACGAGGCTTTGCCCGCGCAGCAGGAGGAAATTGCCGACCAGCGTGCAGGAGACGGCCGAGAGGACCGCGACCGAAATGGGAACGAGACTGAGCTGGACGAAGGCCTCGCTCATGGGCGCGACCTTGCCGGGCGTTCGAGCGAAGCGACGATATCGGCCGGGAGGACCGATGCGATCGGCGCGAGCGACCAGTCGGGCAGGGCGAACGCATCGGCGGGAAAGCGGTGCCGGTAAAGATTCCAGAGCATCTGGTCCCGCGCCATGGTCTTCGCGGCTTCGCGGCCGGCAGCAGTCGGCTCGCCGTCGGCGCGCAGATAGTCCCGCGCCCGCAGGACGCGGCGCGTCAGGGGATCGAACACGGGCTCGCCGCGCGCGATCGCGAGCAGGCCCTGCCGCTCATGCACGATGCGTTGGAGGCGCATGCGCCGGAGGCCCGCCGCAAGCACGCCCCGGACCGGGGAGACCAGCAGCGACAAGACGAAAAGCCCGAACTGGGTGAGGACGATGATCGATCCCGTCGGAAGGTCGGGCGCGGTCGCCGAGATCGCCGCGCCCAGATACGCGCCGCCCGCGCCGATCGATGCGGCAAGCCAGGTCATGACCGAGACGCGATCCGTCCAGAGGCGCGCGGTGACGGGCGGGATGATCAGCAGCGCGATCACCAGCACGAGGCCGACGGCTTTCAGGCCGATCACGACGACGCAGAGGACGAGCGCCATCAGCACAGCGTCGACAAGCCTCACGTCGAGCCCGCGCGTCGAGGCGTAGAGCTCATCGAACGCGACCAGCGCGAGCATATTGCGCAGGGCGAACACCGCCCCGCAGACGATTGCAGCGGCAACCGCGATGGCGATGGCTTCGCCGCGCAGCATGCTGGCCGTCGATCCGAGCAGATAGCCGGAAAGCCCGGCCTGTCCCGGCAGGTTCTGCGACTGGATTACGGTCAGCAGCACGATGCCCAAGCCGAAGAAGGACGAGAGCACGATGCCGATTGCGGCGTCTTCCTTCAGTCGCGTGCGCGTCCGGATCAGGTCGACCAGCATCACGCCCACAAAGGCGGACAGCGCCGCACCGGCCATCAGCAGCCAGAAGGCGCGGCCGTCGCCGACCAGCGCGTGTCCCGCGAGGAACGCCAGCGCGATGCCCGGCAGCGTCGCGTGGCTCATGGCGTCGGACACGAGCCCGCGCCGCCTGAGCAGCGTGAAACTGCCCGCCGCGCCTCCGGCCGCGCCGAGGAGCCCTGCGCCGATCATGACGAGGGTCGTGTTGTAGCCGCCCTGCAGCAGGAGGATTTCGAGCATGTCTATCGCTCACCCGCCCGCCGACGCGAGCGCCGCGGCCGCGTCCTCGGCGGTGCCGACATCGAACAGTCCGGCCCGGCCGCCATAGGCGCGGCGCAAGGTTTCCGGCGTCAGCGCGGCTGCGATCGGACCGTCCGCGATGGCCGTCACGTTCATGACCAGCGCCCAGTCGAAATAGGTCGCGGCGGTGGAGAGATCGTGATGCACGGCGATGATCGTCTTGCCGTTGGCGTTCTCAGCGCGCAGCACATCCATGATGGCGCGCTCCGTTGCGGCATCGACCCCGGCGAGAGGCTCGTCGAGCAAAAACAGCTCGGGGTTTTGCACGAGTGCGCGGGCGAGGAACACGCGCTGCCGCTGGCCGCCCGAAAGCTGGCCGATCTGGCGTCTGGCGAAGTCCTGCATGCCGACTGCTTCAAGAGCCTGGGCGACGCGCGCCCTGTGATTGCGGGTTGGCCATCTGAGCCAGCCGATCTCGGCCTGCAGCCCCATCATCACGACATCGCCGACATTCGCGGGGAAGTCCCAGTCGACACTGGCGCGCTGCGGGACATAGGCGATGCGGCGGCGCATATCTGCGATCGGCGCGCCGTACATGGTCGTTTCGCCGGAGATACGCGGCACGAGCCCGAGCGCCGCCTTGATCAGCGTCGACTTGCCCGCGCCGTTTGGCCCGATGATCGCGGCCATGACGCCGTCCGGCGCAACGAAGTCGAGGTCGAAGACGACGGGCTTGCCGCGATAGGCGACCGTCAGTCCGCGGATCGCGAAAGGGCTGGTGGCAGGTTCGGGCAGATCGCCTGACGCGCCCCGTCCGACCCTAGCTTCCATTACCGAGCCGGCCCGCCATGCCGCGACCCGGCGCGCTGCCGCCAAGCGCGCGGGCGATCGTGGTCGCGTTGTGGTCGATCATGCCGGCATAGGTCCCCTCATAGGTTCCGGCGACCCCCATCGCGTCGGAGAAGAGCTGGCCGCCCACCTTGACGTCATGTCCGCGCGCGGCAGCTCCTTCGATCAGGGCACGCACGTTCCGGTCCGATACCGAGCTCTCGACGAAGATCGACGCGATCTTCCGGTCGACAATCAGCGTGACCAGGTCCTCGACGCGCCTGAGCCCCGCCTCGCTCTCGGTCGAAATCCCCTGGATGCCCAGCACCTCGAAGTCATAGGCGCGACCGAAATAGCCGAACGCGTCATGCGCGGAGATCAGGACGCGCTTCTCCTTCGGCACCGATGCGAGCGCCTGCTTCACGTAGCCCGAAATTCTGCCGAGATCGTCGAGATAGCGCGTCGCGTTGGCCTCGTAAGTGGTGCGCCCCTCCGGATCGGCGGCGATCAGCGCATTACGGACCGCGCGCACGGGATGGACCCACAGGTCGGGGTCCATCCAGACATGCGGATCGAACTTGGCCTGGTACTGGGCGTGGCCGAGGAGACGGTCGGCGGGAATCGCCTCGGCGACGGCAACGACACGCTGGCGCGCGGCGAGCTTCTTCAGCAGCGGCTCGAGTTGGGCTTCGAGATAGAGCCCGTTATGCAGCACCAGGTCGGCTCGCGCGAGCTTCGCCACGTCGGAACTCGTCTGCCGGTAGAGATGCGGATCGACCCCCGGACCCATCAGCGCGGTGACGTCCGTCCGCTCGCCGCCGATCGCGCGGGCGGCGTCGCCGATCATGCCTGTCGTCGCGACAACGCTGATCCGGTTCTCAGCGCGCGACGGCCCGTGCGACCCGGGCGCAAGGAAGATGAACGCTGCGGCGACAAGAGCCACTGTCAGCGCGGCGATGAAGAATGTGCGGACGGTCAAGCGCGAAACTCCAAAACAGACTCACAAAACACTTAATGCAAGTGAAAAGCATTCGCAACTAGAGAGGCGAAACAGGGTCAATGAGGCGCAGCTAACGGGGATGGGGACTCTCGGGCCGGGTAACAGCCGGTACGCAGCGGCTACTCCTTGTAACAGGCGGGTAGTCACCCTGCAGGCGAAGGGCTGGGCCCGGGCGCACGGCGCCGCAACCCCACCTAGAGAAACTTCCGCAATTCGGTGAGGAAGGGCTCGCGGATGTCGTCGCGGTCGAGCGCGTAGGCGACGTTGGCCGTGAGGAATCCAACCTTCGAGCCGCAATCGAAGCTGCGGCCTTCATAACGGATCGCATGGAAGGGCTGGGTCGCGATCAAGCCGCGCATCGCATCGGTGATCTGGATCTCGCCGCCAGCGCCCGCCTCCTGCCGCGAGAGGAGGTCGAAGATCTCAGGCTGCAAAATATAGCGTCCCATGATGATGAGATTGGACGGCGCCTCCTTCGCATTCGGCTTCTCGACCATGCCGTCGACCTCGAACACGTTGCCGGAATTGCCTTTGACGCTGACCACGCCGTACTGATGAATCTCGCTCTCCGGCACTTCCTCGACGGCGATGACGTTGCCGCCATACTCGTTGTAGACGTCGAGCATCTGGGCGAGGCAGCCCTTGCCGGGGGCCTTCACCAGAACGTCGGGCAGGATCAGCGCGAACGGCTCGCGGCCGACGAGTTCCCGGGCGCACCATACGGCATGGCCGAGGCCGAGCGGCTCCTGCTGGCGCGTGAAGCTGGTCTGGCCCGCGCCCGGCAGATCGCGGTCGAGTTGGTGCAGATCGTCGATCTTGCCGCGTGCTTCCAGCGTGCGTTCGAGTTCGAACTGCTTGTCGAAATGATCCTCGATGACGCCCTTGTTCCGGCCCGTGACGAAGATGCAGTGTTCGATCCCCGCCTCGAAGGCCTCGTCGGCCACGTGCTGGATCAGCGGCCGGTCGACGACGGTGAGCATTTCCTTCGGCATTGCCTTGGTGGCGGGGAGGAAGCGGGTGCCGAGACCGGCGACAGGGAAGACAGCCTTGCGGATCGGCTGGGGCATATTCAGTCCTCGTTCACGATGAAACCGCGCAGGCGCGTGCGCAACCCGAGCGGTTACGCTCCCTCAATGCTTCCGCAATACCATTTGCCTCGGGCGAAGGCCAAGCGCTGCGAAAGGCTTGCGGTTCCATGAGCGTATTGGTCACAGGCGGTGCCGGTTACTCGGCAGTCACATGGTGCTCGCGCTCCTTGACCGCGATGAGGACGTCGTCGTCCTGGACAATTTGACGACCGGCTTCCGCTGGGCGGTGCCGTCTTCGGCTGAACTCGTCGTCGGCGACATCGGCGATCAGGAACTCGTCTCCGCGCTCCTGTCCCGCCGCAAGTTCGACGCGATCGTGCATTTCGCGGGATCGATCGTTGTTCCGGAATCGATCGCCGATCCGCTCGGCTACTATCTCAACAACACGGTCAAGTCGCGCGCGCTGCTCAGCTGCGCTGTTCGCGCCGGCCTGCCGCATTTCATCTTCTCATCGACCGCGGCCGTCTACGGCATGCCGCAGCACAACCCGGTGCGCGAGGATGCGCCGTTCGCGCCGATCAGCCCTTACGGTTCATCCAAGATGATGACCGAGATGATGCTGAAAGATGCGAGCGCCGCCCATGACTTGCGCTATGTCGCGCTGCGCTATTTCAACGTGGCGGGCGCGGACCCTCAGGGGCGCAGCGGACAATCGACGCCGCGGGCGACGCATCTGATCAAGGTCGCGACCCAGGCGGCGCTCGGGCAGCGCAGCCATCTCGACATTTACGGCACGGATTACCCGACGCCCGATGGCACCTACGTGCGCGATTACATCCATGTCAGCGACCTGATCCACGCGCATGTCCAGGCGCTGGACCACCTGCGCCGCGGCGGCAAATCGGAAGTTCTGAACTGCGGTTACGGCCGGGGCTTCTCGGTGCTGGATGTCGTGGACGCCGTCGTGCGCGCGTCCAATAACCGGTTCGAAGTGAAACAGGCGCCGCGACGCCCGGGTGATCCGGCCGCGCTGGTGGCCGGCTCGGACCGCATCCGCGAGGTTCTCGGATGGACGCCGCAACTCGACGATTTCGATACCATCGTTGCGCAGGCGCTGTCGTGGGAACGCTTCCTCGGCGACGTCGCCAGAGCCTGATGCCAAAAGCCTGCCCAGGGACCTGATCCGAGGCGTGACGCAGCGTCCAAACATTCATGGCTTCGGATTGATTTAATCAGAAGCCATCGTGATCTGGAGTTGACTGACTATCGAAGCGCGAACAGGTTCAGGCGGCGGCTTTCGCTTCCTGCGCCATGACCCTGACGATCACGGCAATCGAGCGATCGAGGCGCTCGTCATCCATCAGGCTCGCAATCGTAGAGGGAGAGGGCCGCTTGCCGCCACGGTCCTCCACCCGGCGGAGGTGCCGGGACAGCGCCTCCTGAGCCGAAAGCAGGGCCTCGTGAACAGTCGATCCTCCGGATGACAATCCCGGCAGATCGGGAAACGACACGCCGAAGTCAGTATTTCCGTCTCTCCGGATCAGTCCGACATATTCGGTCATCGGGGTCTCCTCGCAGTACGCATCCACCACCTCCCGCCGCTTTCACGGCTGGTCTGCTCCGGTACCCCCTAATCCCGAATTGATGCACCCCAATGACAGGTGCGATCACATCGCCGCGATTCCCTCGCCCGGTCGAGCCCGGCACCATGCAGCGATGGCGTAAACGAAAGGTAACTCGGAAATGAGTCCAAATCATCACCTTTTGTCGCATTGACAAAAATTCGCAGCGCACCATGCGCCTGTGCGGTGCACAAGCGTACAAGTGGGGTTCGCGCCGTATCCAAGCCACATTCGCTTGGTCACTCATGGCTAACGATTCCTGACGCATGATCCACGTGGCCGCGCCGGCGTCCCGCGGCTTGGACGAGGCCGGGTCGCGAAATTGGCCGGCCGGACACAGCGAAGGCAGGGGTGGTGATGGCGAATGTTTTCCTGAAATCGGCGGCAGCCGCGGCGGCGTTATTGCTGCTCGGCTCAGCTCAAGCCTTCGCCCAAGCCGATGTCGCCGCATACCAGCAAGCAATGAACGCGCGTTTCCCGGCCTGGCTCGAAAGCCTCTGGCCCGACGCTCAGGCGCGGGGGGTTGACCGGAAAACGTTCGACTACGCGCTAAAAGGTGTGAAGGTCGACTGGAAACTGCCGGACCTGCAACCGCCGGAGACAGCGGGACCGAACGGACCGCCCCTTCCCGGTTCCATGCGCAAGAAGAGCGGCGCGCGGCATCAGCCGGAGTTCGACGCGCCGTCGCGCTATTTTCCGGCCGCCCCTATCGCCGCGCTCGTGAAGGCCGGCAGCGCGCGCCTGGCCGAATGGAAAACTCAGCTCGATGCGATCGAGGCGTCGTTCGGCGTCTCGCGCCACATCATCATTTCGGTCTGGGGCCGCGAGACCAGCTTCGGCCGGGCCAAGCTGCCGCACTATGCGATCGAAGCCATGGCGACGCAGGCCTATATCGGCCGCCGCCAGGACATGTTCCGCGACGAGCTTCTCACCGGGCTGCAGGTTCTGCAGCAGGGGCACACGACACGCGAGAAGATGAAGGCCTCCTGGGCCGGGGCGATGGGCTACACACAGTTCCTACCTACCCACTTCATGAAATACGCGGTCGATTTCGATGGCGACGGCAAGCGCGACATCTGGGGCTCCATCGGCGATGCGCTCGCGTCCACTGCGAACTTCCTGAAGCAGTCAGGCTGGGAGAACGGCAAGACCTGGGGCTATGAGGTCGCCATTCCAGAAAGCTTCCAGTGCGCGCTGGAAGGCCCCGGCAATGCCCGGACCATCGGCGAATGGGCGAAGATGGGCATGACCCGGACGCATGGCCGCGCATTTCCGGCCGAGCGCCTGTCCGAGAAGGCGTTCCTGATTGCGCCGGCCGGAAAATACGGTCCGATCTTTCTCGGATTGAACAATTTTCAGGTGATCAAGCAATACAACATGGCCGACCTTTATGCCCTCTTCGTCGGCCATGTCGCCGACCGCATGATGGTCGACCGGCCGTTCGTGCACGGTTGGGACAAGGTCGACCGCTTCACGCGCGACGAAATTCTCGAAATGCAGAAAGTGCTGGTGACGCACGGCTACGACGTCGGCAAAGTCGACGGCCTGAACGGATTCCGAACGCGCGTTGCGATCGGCAAGTACCAGTCGAAGATCGGCATGCGTCAGGACTGCTATCCCTCGCGTCCGTTGCTCGAAGCGGTGCGCCGCGACGGAAACCGAACGGCCGACGCGGCTCCCGAGCAGTAGAACTGCGCAGGCACGGCGATTAGAATGGCCGCATGATTCATTATTCAATCGTTCGCCGATTTGGCCTTATGCAGGCCCACGCTGCGGCCGTCTTGTCGTTCGCATTGCTCGCCGTCTCGCCGGCCGTAGCGAACGCGCAAGCCTTCCAGCGCTGGGTCGAAGGGTTCTGGCCGACGGCCCGGGCCGCCGGCATCAGCCGCGACACGTATGACAAGGCGTTCGCAGGCATCACATCGCCCGACCCCGAAGTCCTGAAGGCCGACGCCAACCAGGCCGAATTCAAGCAGGACATCTGGGACTATCTCGATCGCGCCGTCTCCGACCGCCGCATCGAGAACGGTCTTGCCATGCGCAAGGAGCACGATGCGGTATTCCGCCAAGTGGAAGCGCGCTTTGGCGTCGATCGCGACATCGTGCTGGCGATCTTCGGGGTGGAGACGAGCTTCGGCAAGTTCAAGGGCGACAAGAAAGTCATCCGCTCGCTGGCGACACTCGCCTCTACCGGGCGGCGCAAAAGTTTCGGGCGCGAGCAGCTCATTTCCGCACTGAAAATCCTGGAGAAGGGCGACACAACACCCGAGCGCATGACCGGCTCCTGGGCAGGCGCCATGGGTTTCACCCAGTTCATTCCGACGACCTATCATCTTTATGCGGTCGACTTCACCGGCGACGGGCGGCGCGACATCTGGGAAACGCTGCCCGATGCGCTCGCCTCGACCGCGAACCTGCTCAAGAAGGCGGGTTGGCGCACTGGCGAGACCTGGGGCTATGAGGTCGTCGTACCGAAGGGCTTCAGTCGGGGCATCGTCGGCGGCAAGACGCGGAAGACAGTTTCGGAATGGGAGCGCCTCGGCATCACGCGCGTCGGCGGAAAGCCGTTTCCGCGGCCGGGTGACAAGGCGGGCTTGATTCAGCCGGGCGGCGCGGAAGGCCCGGGATTCCTGATCCTCCATAACTTTCGCGCGATCATGCGCTACAACGCCGCTTATGCTTATGCGCTCGGCGTCGGCCATTTAGCGGACCGGCTTAAGGGCTACGGTCCGATCCAGCAGTCTTGGCCGCGTAAATATCCGCCCATGGCGGAAAAGGATCGCATCGAGCTGCAGCAGCGCCTGACGGAGAAAGGTTATCTCCAAGGGGTCGCCGACGGGATCATCGGCTCGGCGACTGTGGAAGCGCTCAAGACCTATCAGAAGAAAATCGGCGTTGCCGCCGATGGCTATCCGACCATGGACATGCTGGAGCGCCTGCGACGGGACGGGTGAGGCCCATTGCGCTTGCGGCATGATCGGTGAATGAAGGCTTGCCGTGCCATCGGTACGGGGCAAAACTGTCGCGGCAACAGACCAAGGCCGGAAGTTCATGCAGCGGAATGCGTTTTTGATCCGATGTCGCGCGGCGTCGGCGGTTTTCGCGGCAGCAGGCGCTTTGCTGGCCGTGGCCGTGCTGCCGGGAGCGATCTCGGGCGTCCGGGCGCAGGCAGGCGGCGAGCTCTCGCGCAGCTACATCAACCCCTTCCCGGAAGGCGATCGCTATCGGCTTGTCGTTCTCGGCGATTCTCTCGGCGACGGCATCTGGTCGGGACTCTACCGCGCGGTCGAGAAAGATCAGAACGTCGAGACGATCAAGAAGGCGCAGGCTTCGACCGGCTTCGCCCGTCCCCAATCTTACGACTGGAACGGGGCGCTGAAGCAGATCCTCGCGGAAGAGAAATTCCATATCGCTGTCATCATGATCGGCGTCAATGACACGCAACCGATGAGGACGAAGGAGGGCTTGCTCAAGCTCGGCAGCGACGAGTGGCGCGAAGCTTATGGCGACCGGATCGAAGATTTCACCCGGCAGCTCAAGGCTAAGAACATCGCAGTCTACTGGGTCGGCCTGCCGATCATGCGCAGCCCCAAGCAGAACGAAGACATGCAGGTTCTCAACGAGATGTTTCGCGAGCGCGCCTTCGTCAATGGCGTGAAGTTCATCGACACGTTCAACGCTTTTGCCGACCAGTTCGGCCGCTACAGCGCGTTCGGCCCGGATCTCTCGGGCGAGGTCAGGCGCCTGCGCGTCGACGATGGTGTGCATTTCACGATGCGCGGCTATGAGAAGCTTGCGCATTTCGTCGAGCGCGAAATCCGCCGTGATCTGAACTTCGCCAAGGCGGAGCGCAACATTCCGCTGGCCGGCGACGAAAAGGAGCAGGAGCGGGCGCTCGGACGCGTTGCCAATCGCGGCCAGCAGGGCGAGCAGCCGGGCGCATCCGGCAACCGCCTCGGTCGTCCCTCCGCGGATGCGCCGCCCGCGGCCGAGGCCGCGCCTTCCGCGCCTATATCCGAGCATGCAAAGCAGGGCGACACGCCCCCGCCCCCGGAACAGGCGGAAAAGAAGGATAGCGCGAAAGTCGCGGGCGTGGAGATCGTGCGTCCGCCGCTGCCCGAAGCTGCGCTCAATGCCGCGCAGGGCCTTGCGCCAACGAATGTGGCCGGATCAATGCCGGAAGGAGAGACGATCGCGAGCGAACTCAACGACGGCCTCACGGCGCTCGCGACGGTTTCGCCGGTGAATGACTCTTCTCTCCTCGCGTCGCGTTCGCGCCAGCCGCTTACCGATCGGCCCTATTACCGTGTGCTGATCAAAGGCGAACAGCTCGAGCCGAAAGATGGCCGCGCCGACGATTTCAAATGGAAAAGCAATTAGAGCCGGGTTTTCCGATCAGGACAGCCGTGGCCTTGCACGCGACTGAAGGTGCCAGGATCGTCGTCCGCAAGCTCCTTGAACAGGAGCTCGGCAAGACGATCTCTGTCGCTCCTCAGCGTCGCGACTGCAGCCTTTCCTTGCTAAGTCAGTTCAACCACCGTCGATCGGCGATCGGTGGGATGTGAGGCTCGGCGGACGAAGCCGGTCGGTTCGTCAACCGTGAGGTCCAATCATGCAGCATGTGCCAGCATCGAACATCGAGGTGATGAAGCAAGCATTCGACGGCTTGAATGCAAAAGATATCGATGCATGCCTCCGGCTGATGACGCCGGATTTCATTATCAATATTGCCGGGATGCCCTATCAGAAGCGCGGGCATAACGCCTGGCGCCAGCATGCCCAAGTCTTGTTCGCCGCCTTTCCTGACGTCAAAGTGCACGTCGAGACATATTCGCCGTGGATGACAGGCTCGCCGTGCGCGTTCGCGTGAGAGGAACGCATCTCGGTGAGTTTCTTGGAAACCCACCGACTGGCAAGACGATCGAGTATACGAGCCACGAAATCTATCGGTTCGCGAACGGCAAACTCGCCGAAGAATGGATTTGCTCAGACAACATTACGTTGAAGACGCAAGTGGGTGCCTTCTCCAAGGGGCGTCTCGTTTCGATGTGGCTGGCAAGCTACCGGCTATGGTTCGGATTTGCTGCCGGCCTTACAGTTGCCGCCATCGCACTCTAGCCGATTTCCAGCGATGGCGTGGCCCGGCTCGGACGCCTCGCGCGAGCCTTTTAGTGGCTCTTCACCCGGCCAGCCATGCGGTCGGCATGCTCCTGCAGCAGGCGCTGCGCCTTGGCGAACGCGTCCTTCAGAGCGGCATAAGCGTCGTGCGGCTCGTTCGTGGAAGGCTCATGCTTCACGACCAGCGGCGCGTGATGCGGCAGATCGAGGTCGATCGTCACGAGAAAGGTCTTCGGGCGTCCCTGCTGCTTGGCGGGCGCCTCGATCGTCACATGCGCGGAGGTGATCCGGTCGTAGATGCGCTCCAGCCGCGCCATCTTCTCGTGCACGCGTTCTTCCAGAGCCTCGGAGGCTTCGATGTTGCGGAAGACGATCTCGACGGGCGTGGTCATGGCGCGTCCTTCTTTACTGTCGGGCGGCGAGTCTATCGAAGGCGGCGCGCCGCGCATCCAAAATATGTATGTGAAATGTGAATGCAAAAGGAGATGACCGAAGCGCTATCGCGGCAGGGTCGTCGAGCCCATCAGCGCCTTGTCGATGGCGTGCGCCGCCTGCCGCCCCTCGCGGATGGCCCAGACGACGAGCGATTGGCCGCGCCGCATGTCGCCGGCCACGAACACCTTCTCGCGCGAGGTCGCATAGGCGCGGTCGTCGGCCTTGACGTTGCCGCGTTGGTCCAGGTCCAGCCCAAGCGCAGCGATCATGCCCTCTTGCACGGGCGAAACAAATCCCATGGCGAGCAGCACGAGATCGGCCGGGATGTCGAATTCCGTGCCGGGGATCGGCTGAAACTTCTGGTCGACCTTGACGCAACGCAGCGCCGTCACGTGCCCGTTCTCGCCCACGAATTTGACCGTATTGACGCTGAAATCGCGCTTGGCGCCTTCGGCTTGGCTGGAAGAGGTGCGCATCTTCATCGGCCAGTGCGGCCAGGTCAGCGCCTTGTTTTCCTTGTCGGGCGGCGTGGGCATAATCTCTAGCTGGGTCACCGATTTCGCACCCTGCCGGAACGAGGTGCCGATACAGTCCGAGCCCGTATCGCCGCCGCCGATGACAACGACATTTTTGTCCTTGGCGGTGATGCGGGTCACGCTCGCCTGGTCCTCGCCGCCAACCTCGCGGTTCTGCTGCGGCAGAAACAGCATCGCGTAATGGATGCCGTCGAGATCGCGTCCCGGAACGGGCAGGTCGCGCGGCTTCTCCGCGCCGCCCGCCAGCAGCACCGCGTCGTAGTCGCGTGCGAGCTCGGCCGACTTGGCCTCGTCAACGTTCACGCCGCAATGGAAGGTCACGCCCTCCGCCTCCATCTGCGCGGCGCGGCGCGCGACGATGTGCTTCTCCATCTTGAAGTCGGGGATGCCGTATCGGAGCAGACCGCCCGGCTGGGCATTCTTCTCGAACACATGCACATCGTGGCCTGCGCGCGCGAGCTGCTGCGCGGCTGCAAGGCCCGCGGGACCGGAGCCGACGATGGCGACGCACTTCCCCGTCGTCGTCTCGGGCGGCTCGGGGACGATACAGCCTTCCTCGAACGCCTTGTCGGCGATTGCCGCCTCGATAGTTTTGATGGCGACCGGATTGTCGATGATGTTCAGCGTGCACGCCGCTTCGCAGGGCGCGGGACAGACGCGGCCCGTCACTTCCGGAAAATTGTTCGTGGAATGAAGATTGAGCGACGCCTCGCGCCAGTCGTGCTTATAGACGAGGTCGTTCCAGTCCGGGATCTGATTGTTGATCGGGCAGCCCGTATGACAGTACGGGATGCCGCAATCCATGCAGCGCGCCGCCTGCTCGACCGTGCCCTCGTCGCCCAGCGGCACGACGAACTCGCGAAAATGCGTGACGCGCTCACGGGCGGGCGCATAGGCGCGCTCCTTCCGCTCGAACTCCAGGAAGCCGGTGATTTTGCCCATCGTCTCACGCACCCTCGTCGCGTTCGGCCGCTGTTCGCACGCTGACCTGTTCCAATTCGTCTCCCGAGGAGAGCCTCGGAAGAGGCGCACACACAGGACTTCGTGCAGCTTCTGCTGCGGCGAAAGCAGCGGCGATTTCCGGACGCTGCTCTTTTTCCCAGTGCAGTCTTCCGTCGCGTGCGAACTGCATCCAATCCTCGTTCGAGCGATACCAGCCAAGGCCGACTGCATCGAACTCGTCGAAGCGCTCGCCCTTTTCCACACCGAGGAGCCGGAGCGCCTCGTTGATCGATCCTTTGACGGTCTTCCAGCACAGGCTTTCCGCTGATGACCAAGCCGCCGCGCCTTGACCGCCGGAGCCGCCGAAATAAGCCGTGGCGATAAGGGCGACGGGCGCGCGCGCTCGCAGGCGTGCGCCGAGCGCGAGGAGTTCTTCAGACGGCCCACCGTCCTCGATGTTGCAGACCCAGCCGCGATCTACGAGCAGACCATATTCGGAGGCTAGCGGGGCGAGGGTCGCGCCGCCCGCCTCGTGCGTTAGGTTCGCAAGGTCGGCGTAGTGGCCGACGAAGCCATGGACATTGTGGGCCATATCAGGCCTTGCCCCGGCTCACCGCGACCTCCAGAACGTCGAGGCCCGTCGGATCGTTTTGAGAGGCCTTGGCCAGTTCGCCCAGTGCGCGGCGGTATTCCACCGGCATGACTTTGACGAATTTCGGTGCGTTCACGTCCCAGTCGTCCAGGATCACCTTGGCGCGTTCCGACCCGGTGTAATGCATGTGCCGCGTGATAAGGCATTTCAGCCGCGCCTCGTCGCCGTTCGTCATGTCGCTCATGACGTCCACGAGCCCGCTCGATTCGAGATAGTCGCTCTCGCGCGTGCGGCCGGGAAGGGCGCGCTGCTCCGCCGGGATCGGCTCGAGGTCGACCATCGACATATTGCACCGACTCTCGAAATCGCCGGCCTCGTCCAGCACATAGGCGACGCCGCCCGACATGCCGGCCGCGAAATTCCGTCCCGTCGGCCCGAGCACGACCACGACCCCGCCGGTCATGTATTCGCAGCCATGGTCGCCGGTGCCCTCGACCACCGCGACCGCGCCGGAATTGCGCACGGCGAAGCGCTCGCCCGCGATGCCGCGGAAATAGCACTCTCCCTCGATGGCGCCGTAGAGCACCGTGTTGCCGACGATGATCGACTCCTCGGGTACGATGCCGGACTCCTCCGGCGGCCGGACGACGATGCGCCCGCCCGACAGCCCCTTGCCGACATAGTCGTTGCCTTCGCCGATCAGATCGAGCGTGACCCCGCGCGCGAGCCACGCGCCAAAACTTTGCCCGGCGGTGCCCCGCAAGGTCACGTGGATCGTGTCCTCGACCAGGCCCTCATGCCCGTAGCGCTTCGCGACCTCGCCCGAGAGCATGGCGCCGGCAGTGCGGTCCGTATTGCCGATCTTGAGGTCGATCTTGACTGGCTTCTTTTCATTTAGCGCCGCTTGTGCGCGTTCGATCAGCGTGCGGTCCAGCACGTCTTCGAGATTATGATTCTGGAGTTCGGACTGATGCAGCCCGACTCCCGGCCCGACCTTGGGCTTATGGAAGATACGGCTGAAGTCGAGCCCGCGCGCCTTCCAGTGGTCGATGGCGTCAGTCTTGTCGAGCCACTCGGTCATGCCGATCATTTCGTTGATCGTGCGGAAGCCCATCGTAGCCATCAGCTCACGGACTTCCTCGGCAACAAAGAAGAAGAAATTGACGACATGTTCGGGCGCGCCGGTGAAGCGCTTGCGTAGGACCGGGTCCTGGGTCGCCACGCCGACTGGACAGGTGTTGAGATGACACTTGCGCATCATGATGCAGCCAGCTGCGATCAGTGGCGCAGTCGCAAATCCGAACCCGTCCGCGCCGAGCAGCGCACCCACCACGACATCGCGCCCCGTGCGCAATCCGCCATCGACCTGCACGGTGATGCGGCTGCGCAATCCGTTCAGCACCAGCACCTGCTGCGTCTCGGCGAGGCCGATCTCCCAGGGTGAGCCGGCATGCTTGATCGAGGTGAGCGGCGATGCGCCCGTGCCGCCCTCGAAGCCTGCGATGGTCACATGGTCCGAGCGTGCCTTGGCGACGCCCGCCGCGACCGTGCCGACGCCGACTTCCGAGACCAGCTTGACGGACACGTCTGCCGCCGGATTGACGTTCTTGAGGTCGTAGATGAGCTGAGCCAGATCCTCGATCGAATAGATGTCGTGATGCGGGGGCGGCGAAATCAGTCCGACGCCCGGCGTCGAATGCCGCACCTTGGCGATCGTGTCGTCGACCTTGTGGCCGGGGAGCTGGCCGCCCTCGCCGGGTTTGGCCCCTTGCGCGATCTTGATCTGCATCATGTCGGAATTGACGAGGTATTCCGTCGTCACACCGAAACGGCCAGACGCGACCTGCTTGATCGCGGAACGCATGGAGTCGCCGTTCGGCAGCGGCTGGTAGCGATCCCTCTCCTCGCCGCCTTCGCCCGTGTTCGACTTGCCGCCGATCCGGTTCATGGCGATGGCGAGCGTTGTGTGCGCCTCGCGTGATATCGAACCGTAGGACATCGCGCCGGTGGCGAAGCGTTTGACAATCTCGGTTGCGGGCTCGACCTCGTCCAGGGGGACGGGCGCGCGGCCCAACTCCTCCGCGCTACGGAGGCGGAACAGGCCGCGCATGGTCATCAGCTCTTCGGACTGTTCGTTTACGGATTTTGCGTAGGAACGATACTTGTCCGGCAGGTTGCCGCGGGCGGCGTGCTGGAGATCGGCCACGACATGAGGCCGCCAGACATGCGTCTCGCCGCGGATGCGGAACGCATACTCACCGCCGACATCGAGTCCGTGGCGCAGGACCGGCGCATCGGAGAAGGCGAGAACGTGCCGCGCGACGGTCTCCTGCGCAATTTCCTCCAGCCCGACGCCTTCGATCTGGCTGTGCGTGCCGAAGAAGAACTCGTTGATGAAGTCCGACCTGAGGCCGACAGCGTCGAAAATCTGCGCGCCGCAATAGGACTGGTAGGTCGAGATGCCCATTTTGGAAATGACCTTGAGCAGGCCCTTGTCGACCGCCTTGATGTAGCGTTTCACGGCTTCCTCGGCCGTGATCTGCTCATCGAGATCGTCGAGCATTTCGCCCAGCGTCTCGAAGGCGAGGTATGGGTTGATCGCCTCCGCGCCATAGCCGGCGAGCGTCGCGAACTGATGCACTTCGTTCGCTTCGCCCGTCTCCACCACGAGGCCAGCAGAGGTCCGCAGGCCCCGCCGTATCAGATCGTGATGCACGGCCGAAGTCGCGAGCAGGGACGGGACCGCCACCCGATCCGGCCCGATGGCGCGATCCGACAGGATCAGGATATTGTCGCCGGACGCGACCGCCTCAGCGGCCTCGGCGCAGACCGCGTCAAGAGCGGTGCGCATGCCGCCCACGCCATCCTCCAGCGGAAAGGTGATATCGATCGTCCGCGTGCGGAACGGGCTTCCTTCGCCATCGCCGATCGAGCGAATGCGTTCCAGATTTTCGTTTGTGAGGATTGGATGCGACGCTTCCAGCCGCTTGAGCTTCGACGTGCCTTCGAGGTTCAGCAGATTTGGGCGCGGCCCGATAAAGGTGACGAGGCTCATCACGAGCTCCTCGCGGATCGGATCGATTGGCGGGTTCGTCACCTGCGCGAAGTTCTGCTTGAAATAGGTGTGCAGAAGCTTCGGCTTGCTGGAGAGCGCCGAGATCGGCGTGTCCGTGCCCATGGATCCCACGGCTTCCTGCGCGACATGCGCCATCGGCGCCATCAGGAATTTTAGGCTTTCCTCGGTGTATCCGAACGCCTGTTGGCGATCGAGCAGGCTCACATTGGTGCGCTGAGCAAGGGCCGAGCCGACGGGCAGCTCGTGCACCCGCATCTGTCCCTGGTCGAGCCAGTCTTGGTATGGATGCGCGTCGGCGAGCTCCGCCTTGATCTCTTCGTCTGACACGATGCGGCCCTTGTCGAGATCGATCAGCAGCATCTTGCCGGGCTGGAGGCGCCATTTCTTGACGATCTTCTTCTCGTCGATCGGCAAAGTTCCGGCCTCGGACGCCATGACGACCAGCCCGTCGTCGGTGACGAGATAGCGGGCGGGCCGAAGCCCGTTCCGGTCGAGCGTCGCGCCGATCTGCCTTCCGTCGGTGAAGGCGACCGCGGCCGGGCCGTCCCACGGCTCCATGAGAGCGGCGTGATACTCGTAGAAGGCGCGGCGCTTGGCATCCATCAGCGGATTACCGGCCCAAGCTTCCGGAATCAGCATCATTGCCGCATGCGCGAGCCCATAGCCGCCCTGCACGAGGAATTCGAGCGCATTATCGAAACAGGCCGTGTCGGACTGGCCCTCATAGGAGATGGGCCAGAGCTTGCCGATTTCGTCGCCAAACAGAGGCGAGGAGACGGAAGCCTGCCGCGCCGCCATCCAGTTGTCGTTGCCGCGCAGCGTGTTGATTTCTCCATTATGCGCAACCATCCGATACGGATGCGCGAGCTTCCAGGACGGGAACGTGTTGGTCGAGAAGCGCTGGTGGACGAGCGCCAGCGCGGACTTGAACAGCGGGTCGTGCAAGTCGCGGAAATAAGCGCCGAGCTGGTAGGCGAGAAACATGCCCTTGTAGACGATCGTCCGGCACGACAGGGACACGACATAGCAGCCGATGTCGCGTCCCTCATACTCGGCATAGATCGCCGCGGCGATCTGTTTGCGGACGATATAGAGACGCCGTTCGAAATCGTCATCGCTGGCGATGCAATCGCCGCGGCCGATAAACACCTGCCGGTGCACCGGCTCCGTGGCAACGACCCCTTCCGAGAGACAGGCATTGTCCGTCGGCACGTCGCGCCAGCCGAGCAGCGTGAGCCCTTCGGCAGCGATCTTTGACTCGATCACCCTTTCGCAATGACTGCGCAGATTTTCGTCCTGCGGCAGGAAGATATGGCCGACGCCGTAACGTCCGGGCTCCGGCAGCCGGAAACCTTGCCCGGCGCAATCGCGCGCAAAAAATTCATGCGGGATCTGGACGATCATACCCGCGCCGTCGCCGGCGAGCGGGTCCGCGCCAACCGCGCCGCGATGTGTGAGATTGACGAGCAGCTTCAGTCCGTCCTGAATGATGGTGTGCGACTTACGGCCCTTCATATCCACAATGAAGCCGACGCCGCAGGCATCGTGTTCGAGGCTCGGGTCGTACAGGCCCTGAGCGGGCGGCAATCCAACTGTCGTCTGTATCATCGTCGCATCTCACCCGCCGCCCGACCGCACCAGAAGGCGCGGCCGGCGAGCCAGCATAATCTCAACTGAAGCCGGGACCGAACGCGCATCGCAACGCGTCTTGCGGTCCCGCTGTTCGGGACTGAGCCTGTAGCCGCTTCCCGGACTCCCCGCCTTCCGGGATCAGGGAATAATGGCGCCGGCGGAAGCCACATCGCACCTTCCCTTTTAGGACAGCAAGGCTGTCCTATCGAAGCCTAAATTGACAGAGTTGAAACGGTCGCACAAGCCGCTCAGAGCCAGCCTTGGGGTGAAATTCTCGGAAGGCGCGGCGAGGTCACAGCGATCGGCGCGAAAAGTTGCGCCACGCCGGCAATTTTCAGCGCATGATCCGGCGCCAGGACGCGTATCGGAAGTGAAAGGATAGAAATGCCATGACGACCAAACCTGCACTGGCCTTGGCTGTGGCGGGAGCTTTCGCTGCTGCCCTTGCGAGCGCTGCCGCGATCGACAGCGCCGCCGCCGCGGACGATATGGAGAAGTGCTACGGCATCGCCAAGGCAGCCGAAAATGACTGCGCCGCAGGCGCGGGCACGAGCTGCGCCGGAACCTCGACCGTCGATTATCAGGGCAACGCCTGGAAGCTCGTGCCGAAAGGCACATGCCTGACCATGGAATTGCCCGATGGCAAGAAGGGTAGCCTCGAGCCGCTCGAGCGTGATCTGCCTAAAGCTTGAACTGGCCGATGAACAGATAAACACCGCGCCGCGCGATTAGCGGCGCGGTGCCGCCGAGATATCATGGCACCACTCGCCGACACGCAGACGGCCTTCGCCGCCGCCATCTACAATACGAACGCGCCGATCCCCGGGGACGTATTCGCGCGAGGGACACCCGAGCGCCGGACCCGCGGCTTCGCTGCCTATCGCAACAATGTCTTCGTCGCGCTGGTCAAGCTGATAGCGGCGCGCTTTCCTGCGGTGCAGCGGATTGTCGGCGAGGAATTCTTTCTGGCAACGGCCCGGACGTTTGTGCAGGACCGGCCGCCAAGCGGGACGCTCAACCTTTGCTACGGAGCGGATTTTCCCGCGTTTCTTGCCGCCTTCCCGCCCGCCGCCGGCCTGCCCTATCTCCCGGACGTCGCACGGCTCGAATGGGCGCGGCACGAATCTGCGATAGCGCCGGACGCAGAACGAATGGCGGCGTCATCGCTGGGCGATATCGATGCCGCTGAAGTGTTCGAGCTTCACGTCGTCGTGCACCCCTCCGTGCGGGTGATCTCGTCACATTACCCAATCGTATCGATCTGGGCGTTGAATGAGGGCGATGGTGCTGGCCGCAGCCTCCCTGCCGATGCGGGCGCGGAGGATGCTCTTGTCGTCCGTCCGCTGGCCGAGACAAAAATACACAGGCTGCCGGCCGGCGGCGCGATCTTCGTGTCCGCCCTCGCGCGCGGCGCAAGCTTGGGAAAAGCAGCGGAGATGGCGATCGGCGATTATCCGCAGCTCGATTTGAATGTCGCGCTCGTCACGCTATTGGCGGCCGGTGGATTGTCGGCGGTTGCTGGGGAGGACTGAAACATGACATCGATCGGCGCGGCTGAAAGAGAGCCAGGAGGGCTGGCGGGCGCGATCGCCGCGTTGATCCGGCTCTACGAGAAGATTCCCGACAGTTTCGTCGCGCTGCTCGCCCGCATCATTGTCGGCCTCGTGTTCTGGATGTCCGGCCTGACCAAGATCGACGGCTTTTCCATCAAGCCGTCTACGTTCTACCTGTTTCAGAACGAATACAAAGTGCCGCTCCTTCCACCGGATGCCGCAGCCTATGTCACGACCGTCGGAGAGCTGGTCTTCCCGATCCTTCTGTTGCTCGGCCTTACGACCCGCTTCGCCGCGACAGCGCTGCTC
>JBKJVQ010000287.1:0-3113 GCA_046717125.1 Methyloligellaceae bacterium | reverse complement strand
GAGCGGTCGCGCGTATCGACACGGATCGCGGAACCGACCGCATCCATGACGTCGATCGATTCGGTCTTGATGAGCTCCCACGGCCGGGCCTGGAAGGCGTATGGCCGCGACGTCAGCGCGCCGACCGGGCAGAGGTCGATGACGTTGCCGGACAATTCCGACATGAGGCCCTGCTCGAGATAGGTCGTGATCTCCATGTCCTCGCCGCGGCCGATCGCGCCGAGTTCAGGCACGCCCGCCACTTCGGTCATGAAGCGGACGCAGCGCGTACAGTGGATGCAGCGCGTCATCATCGTCTTGATCAGTGGACCGATATATTTGTTCTCGACGGCGCGCTTGTTCTCGCCGAAACGATTGGCGTCGATGCCGTAGCCCATCGCCTGGTCCTGCAGGTCGCACTCGCCGCCCTGGTCGCAGATCGGGCAATCCAGCGGATGGTTGATCAGCAGGAATTCCATCACGCCTTGCCGCGCCTTCTCGACAGTGTCGGAGCGCGTGCGCACATGCGGCGGCGAGCCGTCCGTTCCGGGCCTGAGATCGCCGACATTCAATGCGCAGGACGCCATCGGTTTCGGCATGCCAACGACCTCGACGAGGCACATTCGGCAATTGCCGGCGATCGACAGCCGCTCGTGGTAGCAAAAGCGCGGAATCTCGCGCCCCGCCTCCTCACACGCCTGCAGCAGCGTCATGTTCGGCGGGACGTCGATCTCGGTATCGTCGATGCGGAGAATTGTCATAATCAATGTGACGGAGGCGGCTGTTCGTTCAGCAGCTTTTCCAGCTTCTCGAAAAGTTCGTCGATCCGTTTGCGTTCGTCGTCGAGGTCAACCCGGGCTTGTGTCGACCGGCCAAGCGCGAGCGACGCCGAGCGTCCGAGCGCCAAGACTTCCCTGCGATAGTCGGCGATCTTTGCTTCGAGCCTTTCGAACCTCATATCGACGCCGTCGAACCGTCCTTTAACGTCTTGGACACCCGCACGAATCTCTCGCAGCAGCACATGCGTGAAAATTTCCGGCTCGTCAGCCATTTGATCCTCTACTCCGCCGCGACCGGCCGCTCGACCGTGCGCGAGGCATAGCTGTCTATACGCCGCTCGATCTCATGCCGGAAGTGCCGGATCAGGCCCTGCACCGGCCACGCGGCAGCATCGCCCAGCGCGCAGATCGTGTGGCCTTCGACCTGCCTGGTGACATCGAGCAAAAGGTCAATCTCGGCCCGGTCGGACTCGCCCCGCGCCATGCGCTCCAGCACGCGCCACATCCAGCCCGTGCCTTCGCGGCAGGGCGTACACTGGCCGCAACTTTCGTGCTTGTAGAAGTACGAGATGCGCGCGATTGCCCGCACCACGTCGGTCGACTTGTCCATGACGATCACCGCCGCCGTGCCGAGGCCCGACTTCACCTCCTTCAGGGCGTCGAAGTCCATCGAAAGGCTCTGGCACTGCGAGGCCGGCACCAGCGGCACTGACGATCCGCCAGGAATGACCGCGAGCAGATTATCCCAGCCGCCACGCACGCCGCCCGCATGGCGCTCGATCAGCTCGCGCAAGGGGATGCCCATCTCCTCTTCCACATTGCAGGGCTCGTTGACATGGCCCGAGATGCAGAAGAGCTTGGTGCCCGAGTTGTTCGGCTTGCCGAGGCTCGCGAACCAGGTCGCCCCACGCCGTAAAATGTCGGGCACGACCGCGATCGACTCGACGTTGTTTACGGTCGTCGGCGCGCCGTAAAGGCCGACATTGGCCGGGAACGGCGGCTTCAGCCGCGGCTGGCCCTTCTTGCCTTCGAGGCTTTCCAGCAGCGCCGTCTCCTCGCCGCAGATATAAGCCCCTGCCCCGTGATGCACGTAGAGCTCAAAGTCCCAGCCATGAATGTTGCCCGGCCCGATCAGCTTCGCGTCGTACGCCTCGTCGATCGCGGCCTGCAGCGTCTCGCGCTCGCGGATGAATTCGCCGCGAATATAGATATAGCCGACATGCGCGCGCATGGCGCAGGCTGCATAAAGGCAGCCCTCGATCAGGAGATGCGGATCGTGCCGAATAATGTCCCGGTCCTTGCAGGTGCCGGGCTCGGACTCATCGGCGTTGACGACGAGGTAATGCGGACGCCCGTCGGACTTCTTCGGCATGAACGACCATTTCAGGCCCGTCGGAAAGCCTGCTCCGCCGCGACCGCGCAAGCCTGACGCCTTCACCTCCTCGACGATCGCGTCCGGCCCCTTGTCGATCCAGGCCTTCGTCCCGTCCCAGGCGCCGCGTTCGCGTGCGCCTTCGAGCCGCCAGTCATGGAAGCCATAAAGGTTCCGGAAGATGCGATCCTTGTCGTCTAGCATCGGTCAGTCCCTGTCCTCGCCCGCGTCTTTGTCGAGGGGCGGCGATTTCGGCTTGGGACTTTCCCGCACTTCCGCGGCCTTGCCGGGTTTTTTGGCCTTGCCGTCGGTCGTCGCGGCCTTTTTGCGCTTCGCCGCGGGCGACCTCGCTTCCTGCCTGACCGGCTCCGTACGCGTCTGGTGCAGCGTGGTTGGTCCGCCAATCGGCGCGGAGGTCTGACGATGGGACTGGGTTCCCGGCTCGACCCATCGGCCCGCCAGCATCTGTTCGAGAATCCAGCCGAAATTGTCTTCTGTGAGATCTTCGAAGAAATCCGCCCCGACCTGCATCATCGGCGCGTTGACGCAGGCGCCCAGACACTCAACCTCGACCCATGACAGCTCCCCGTCATCGGTGACGACGTTCTGCGGACCGATCTTCTCAAGGCAGATTTCTTTCAGTCGCCCGGCTCCGCGCAACCAGCACGGCGTCGTGCCACAAACCTGCAAATGACGGCGGCCGACGGGCGCGAGGTTGAACATGGTGTAAAACGTCGCGACTTCGAGCCCGCGGATATGTGGCACGCCGAGGAAGTCGGCCACGTACCTTATCGCGGCCTCGGGCAGCCAGCCGTCATTCTGTTCCTGCGCGCGCCAGAGCAGCGGCACGATCGCCGACGCCTGCTTGCCGGCCGGGTATTTGTCGAGCTGCCGAGTCGCCCAAGCGAGGTTCTCCTCGCCGAACGCGAAGCTCGCGGGCTGCGTCTCAGCGAGGCGGCGCACGCTCATGCCCGCCTGCCGAT
>JBKJVQ010000286.1:0-10406 GCA_046717125.1 Methyloligellaceae bacterium | reverse complement strand
GCATCGACACGTTGCACGAGCTCGAGCAGGCGGCGCGGGATGGCCGCCTGGAGTCGCTGCCCCGCTTTGGAGCGAGAACCGCGCAGAAGGTGCTGCGCGGCATCGCTCACTTGAGAGAGAGCGGCGCGGGGGGGGGGGGTGGGCGCGGGCCGGGCGCCGGCACCGGCTCCGGCGCAATTTCAGCCTGAACCCATGATCGCCGAACCCGTCTCCATACAGGCTGCGCCGCAGCCAGGTTCCGCGTACGGACCTGTCCAGGGTTACGTGGCGGGAAACAGCGCCGTCGGCACAAAGACCGATACGCCCATCGAAAACGTGCCAGCCGCGGTGCAGGTGGTCCCGCGCGCGGTGATCGAAGACCAGCAGGCCCTGAGGATCGACGAAGTGCTGCGCAATGTCCCTGGCACGTTCGTTACGGAGTCCGGAGAAGGCGCAACGATCACCTCGCGCGGCCTCGGCGCAACAGTCTATGTCGATGGCTTCCTGCGTTCGGAATTCACCGCCGGCGAAATCGGATCGAGCGCCGATCTTGACACCTACAATATCGAGCGGGTCGACGTTCTTAAAGGTCCGTCGTCGGTGTTGTTCGGCCGCGGCAACCCGGGCGGCGCGATCAACCTCATCACCAAGCGGCCGCTTGGCCAGCCGCGCTACGTTTCCGGCATCACGTTTGGCAGCGACGAATTGATCCGTCCCTATGTCGATCTCAGCGGCCCCCTGAACGCCGATGGCTCGCTCGCCTACCGGCTCAATGCGGTCAGTGAGAATGCGGAGAGTTTCCGGGACGTGATCGAGTCCGACCGGCTTCTCGCTGCGCCGACGATCGCGTGGGCTCCGACACGCAATACGACGATTACGGTGTTCGGCGATTTCGCCGACATCAACGACATGCCGGATATCGGCGTCCCAAGAGAGCCGGGTTCGGGCCGCATTTTCAAGGGCGTGCCGATCAGCCGGTTTCTCGGCGAGCCGACTGACTTTGACGATCTGGAGAAGCGCGAAGGACGCGCCATCATCGAGCACAGTTTCTCGCCGGACTGGGGTCTGCGCACGGGCCTTCAGTACTCCGACGTTCAAAGCGAGACGGATTTCACCCGGGCATCGGGAGTGGCCGCCGACCGCCGCACGGTAAACCGAAGCGTCGTTCGTACCGGCTCCGGCTTCGAAGACGCCTTCATGCAAACTGATCTGACCGGCAAGGTCTGGACCGGCCCGCTGGCGCACAAGCTGCTCTTCGGCATCGAACTCGGAAACCGCAAGACCAACGTGCTCTTCAGCCAGGCCGGCGCCTCCCCGATCGACCTGTTCAAACCGGTCTATGGACGCGACCAGCCGCTCGGCCCGTTCTTCATCTTCACGCAGGCGGCCGATCGCGACACGCTTAGCCTGTACGCACAGGATCAGATGTCACTGTTCGACGAGCGTCTGATCTTCGTCGCGGGAACGCGCTTCGACCGGGTCGAGCAGGAAGGACGGGAGGCGTCCGGCATGAGCAATATCGGTCTCACCTCGTCGCTGGTGCCCAACAAGGAGGACGAGGCCAACAGTCCGCGCGCAGGCGTCGTGGTGAAGCCGCTGCGCGGCGTGTCGCTTTACGCTCAGTATGCGGAGTCGTTTGCGCCCGTGAACGGCTTCCCGCTCGCCTTCGATGGCACGGTGCTGGAACCGGAGACGGCCGTCCTGCGCGAAGCAGGGGTCAAGACCGAATTCTTCGGCGGCAGGCTGCAATCGACTCTCGCCTTCTACGATATCGAACGCGAAAATCTCGGCGTCGCCGATCCGATCAATCCCGGTTTCCAGATACCCGTCGGGAAGCAGGAAAGCCGCGGCGTCGATTTCGATGTGTCGGGGGAGATCGTGCCCGGCTGGCGCCTCATCGCCGCCTACGCCTATATCGATGTGGCGATCCTTGACGACGGTCCGCTCGGCCTCAACGACGGCAACCGGCCGATCAATGTGCCGGAGCATTCCGGATCAATTTTTTCCGTGTACCAATTCCAGGACGGACCCATGAAGGGCTTCGGCTTCGGCGGCGGCCTTTTCTATGTCGGCGACCGTTTCGGCGATCTCGCCAACACGTTTTTCCTTGAAGACTATATCCGCGCCGACGCTACGCTTTTCTATGAAACCGACCGATACACAGCGCGTCTGAATGTGACCAATCTCTTCGACGAGGAGATCATCTTGAACAGCGCACGGGCGAACTTCCTGAAGGTTGATGCACCGCGCAGTTATCTCGCCACGCTGCAATACAAGTTCTGAGGGAGGGGAAATGGTCCGCAGAATCCTCTTCTGGGTGCATCTCTATCTTGGGCTGACGCTGGGTCTTCTGGCCGCGATTGTCGGATTGTCCGGCAGCTTGATCGTGTTCCAGCCGGAGATGGATGCTTTCCTCAATCCCGGCGCCTATCGCGTCGAGCCCGGAGAGAAGCGCATCGCGGCAGACGAAGCTTTCACGGCGGCGCGCGCGGCCCATGAATATGGGGATGTGAAATTTGCGGTCGTCCAGCTGCCGCTTGCGCCGCATGCACCTTACGAATTTCTGCTGAAGCAAGGTTTTGCGGAAGACGACGGGCCATTCGTCGAGGTCACGGTCGATCCGTACCGGGGCGAGGTCATGGCCGCGCGCGTCAGCCAGGAGAAGCTCGTTGGCTATCTCATCTCCCTTCACACGCATCTTCTCCTTGGCGGCGAGCATGGTCCCGGCGAGACCGTCGTCGGGTTCGCCGGACTTGCGGTTCTGATCTTCTGCCTGAGCGGTCTTTATCTGTGGTGGCCGGGAATCAAGCGCCTCGCCTCGGGCTTCACCGTCTCCCTCAGCGCCGGCGCCATGCGGGCGAATTTCGACATCCACAAATTGCTCGGGTTCCTTGCGCTCGTTCCTCTACTGGCGGCGTCGCTGACTGGGCTCTACCTCGTCTTCCCGAACTATGTCCGGCCCGTGTATACGACATTTGTCGACGCGCCGCGCCCGCCGCGCCAGCCAGATTCCGGCCCGGCCGCGGACCGGGCACCGATCTCGATCGCCCGCGCGATCGAAGCTGCGGAAGGCGCCGGGCCCGAAGGCGTCGTCACGCGGGTTCAGATCGCGCTCGGTGAGCGATCCGCCTACCAGGTGCGCAAGAAGACGCTAACCGATCCCGATCAGCATTACAGCGACGGCAAAATTGTCGTATATGTCGACCGTTACAGCAGCAATGTGCTGGAGGTGCGCGATGCGCGAGACATGCCGGCAGGGCAGCGCGTTCTGCACGACTGGATGTTCCCGACCCACACGGGCGAGATCGCGGGTCTCGCGGGTCGCTGGATCATGTTCTTCGCAGGGTTGACCCCGTCGATCCTGTTCGGCACCGGTCTGTATCTGTGGTAGCGCAAGCGCCGTCTGCGGCAGTGGCGCGATGAGGCAGAGGGGCAGCGCAATGCGGCCCGAGCGTCCGCTCAGCCCGCGCCGACAAGACCCCGATAAAGCGCCGCGTAATCCGGTGCGCGCGCAGCCCATGACAGCCGGCGCGACATGCCGCGCCGTTGCAGCGCGCGCCAGAGATAGGGTTTGGCCTGTAGCGTGAGTGCGCGTTGCACCGCGTCCACGAGCGCATCGGCCGTCATGGGCGCGAAGGTGAAGCCGGTCGCGACACCGTCGTCCACGGCGGCCTTGTTGGCGTCGATCACCGTATCGGCCAGCCCGCCGGTTCGCGCAACGATTGGAACCGCCCCGTAGCGCAAAGCGTAGAGCTGCGTCAGGCCGCAGGGTTCGAACCGGGACGGGACGATCAATCCGTCCCCGCCGCCCTGCAGCAGGTGCGCGAAGCTCTCGTCGTAACCGAGCTGGACGCCGACACGCCCGGGATGCTCGCCCATCGCGCCCATCAGCGCGGCTTCGAGCGCGGCGTCTCCCGCGCCGAGGACAGCGATCTGCGCGCCAGATGCGACCAGTTGCGGTAGGGCGTCGATCAGCACGTCGACGCCTTTCTGCCAGGCAAGCCGCGTGATGACGACGAACATCGGCGAATTGTCCTGCATCAGCAGCAGGCGTTCGCGTACGGCATTCTTGTTAGCCATACGGCGGCTGAGAGACCGGGCCGAAAAGCGCGCCGCGAGATTGGGGTCGGTCTGCGGATCCCATGCGGCGGTGTCGATGCCGTTGACGATGCCCGACAGGTCGGCCGAGCGGCCGGACAAGAGCCCGTGCAGACCCATGCCGCCCTCTGTCGTCTGAATTTCCTGCGCGTAGCTCGGACTGACCGTCGTGATTTTGTCGGCGTAATAGAGGCCGGCCTTGAGGAAGCCGATCGCCCCGTAATGCTCAACGCCGTCGGTCGAATATGCCGTTGGCGGAAGCCCAAGTTCACTGAGCAGTGTGGCCGGATACTGGCCCTGAAACGCGAGGTTATGGACGGTCATGACCGTCTTCGGCCGAACCTCGCCCGCGAGCGCGAGATAAGCGGGCGCTAATCCCGCCTGCCAGTCATGGGCATGGACGATGTCGGGACGGGGATAGGCGGAGACTTTGCCGAGACCCAACGCGCGCGCGGCTAAACCGAGCGCAGCGAAGCGCCGAGCGTTGTCGCGCCAGGGAGCGCCGGTTTCGCTTTCATAAGGCCCGCCGGGACGGTCGTAGAGGTGTGGCGCATCAAGCAGGAAGAGGTCGAGCGTGCCAAGCCTCGCGCGCAGGAGCCGGGCAGGGGCGCCGAAGAGATCGGGAAAGCTGTGTACGGATCGGCCTGACGGAACCTGTGCCTTAACCGCCGGATAGTACGGCAGGAGCGAAGCGACCTCGACTCCCTGGGTTTCGAGCGCTGCTGGTAAGGCGCCGGCGACGTCCGCGAGTCCTCCGGTCTTGATCAGCGGATAGAACTCGGAGGCGACCGACAGGACCCGCATCAGATCACGATGACTTTGAGCCAATGCCTAAAGTCATAAACGTGATCGATTCCAATAGTTTGAGCATGATGTCGTCCGAAAACCGCTTCACACTTTTCGGCATCATGCTCATATCAGCTCAGACGATCGATCATGGCTTGGGTGATGAGACACACGCCGCCCTCGGTGCGGCGGAAGCGCTGGGCGTCGCGCTGATGATCTTCCCCAACGATCAGCCCGTCGGGAATGCGCACGCCACGGTCGATCACGACGTTCTTCAGGTGCGCGCCCTGACCCACCTCGACATAAGGCAGGACGACCGCGCCTTCGAGACTACCGTAGGAATGGACCCGCACGCGGGTGAAAAGCAGCGAGCTCTTCAGCGTCGAACCTGAAACGATGCAGCCGCCTGAGACGAGCGACGACACCGCCTGGCCGCGCCGCCCCGCCTCGTCATGCACGAATTTTGCCGGCGGGGTCAGTTCGGCATAGGTCCAGATTGGCCATTCGGAATCGTAGATGTCGAGTTCGGGAAGCGCCTTGGTCAGATCGACATTGGCCTCCCAGTAAGCGTCAACGGTCCCCACGTCCCGCCAATAGGCATGATGCTCGAAATCCGACTTGACGCAGGAGCGGTTGAACCGGTGCGCGTGGGCTTTTCCATTCTTAACGATCGAGGGAATGATGTCCTTGCCGAAATCGTGCGAAGAGCCGGTGTCTTGGGAGTCTTCATGCAACAGGCCGAACAGGAAGTTCGTCTCGAACACGTAGATGCCCATCGAAACCAGCGCCATGTCGGGCTTGTCGGGCATGCCCGGCGGATCGGCCGGCTTTTCCAGAAACGACGTGATGCGGCCACGATCGTCGGTCGCCATGACGCCGAATGCGGTTGCGTCCAGCCGAGGGACTTCGAGGCATCCCACCGTCACGTCGGCGCCGGTTGCGACATGCTCTTGCAGCATGATCTCGTAGTCCATCTTGTAGATGTGGTCGCCGGCCAGGACGACCATGTGCTCCGGCCGGTAGCTTTCGATGATGTCGATGTTCTGGAACACGGCGTCGGCCGTTCCCGAGTACCAGCCCGACTCCGTGACGCGCTGCGACGCCGGCAGGATGTCGATCGATTCGTTGCGCTCCGACCGCATGAAGGTCCAGCCGCGCTGCAGATGGTGGATCAGGCTGTGCGCCTTGTATTGCGTTGCGACGCCGATATGGCGGATGCCGGAGTTGAGCGCGTTCGACAGGGCAAAATCGATGATCCGGACCTTCCCTCCGAAATAGACCGCCGGCTTCGCGCGCTTGTCGGTCAGCTCCAGCAATCGCGAGCCGCGACCGCCGGCGAGAATGTAGGCCATGGCGTTACGCGCAAGACTGCGCGGCCGCTGCGCCTGCTTCATGTGAAAAGCGCCCCTTACTCAAGAAGCGAGATGCCCGGCGCGATGGTTTCCGCGAAAGCGGGCATCACGACGAAAGCGTCTCAACTCCCCAGATTTCGTCCGCGTATTGCCGGATAGTGCGGTCGGATGAGAACCATCCCGACCCGGCGGTGTTGAGCACCGATTTCCGTCGCCAGAGCGGTGCGTCCCGATACAGCGCGTCAGCCCGCTTCTGGGTTTCCGCGTACGACGAAAAATCAGCAGTCACCATGAAGAAATCGCCACTGAGCATCTCGTCGACCAGCGCGGCGAAGCGATGCCAGTCCTCGGGAGAGAACGCTCCGCCCCGAATCGATTCGAGTGCGCGGGCGAGCGCGGGCGTCGCGTCGACCGTGGCGCGGGGATTGTAACCGGCCGCGCGGGCGGCGGCGACTTCCGCGGCGTCCATGCCGAAGATGAAGACGTTGTCCTCGCCGATCAGTTCCGTGATCTCGATATTCGCGCCATCGAGTGTGCCGATGGTCAGAGCGCCGTTCAGCGCAAGTTTCAGATTGCCGGTGCCGGACGCTTCCATGCCCGCGGTCGAAATCTGCTCCGAGAGATCGGCGGCCGGAATGATCGTTTCCGCAAGGCTGACGTTGTAATTGGGCAGGAACGCAATCTTCAGCCGGTCGCCGACGACGGGATCGCGGTTCACGACCTTCGCCACGTCGTTGATCAGCTTGATGATAAGTTTGGCACGCCAGTAGCTCGCCGCTGCCTTGCCGCCGAAAATCTTGACCCGCGGTGTCCAGTCCCGGCTGGGATCGTTCCGGATTGCCTGATAACGCGCGACCGTTTCGATCAGATTCAGCAATTGCCGCTTGTATTCATGGATACGCTTGATCTGCACGTCGAACATCGCGTCAGGATCGACATTGATGTCGAGATCGCGCGCAATCCTGGCGGCGAGACGCTCCTTGTTCACGCGTTTGATTTGGGCCGCGCGCTCGCAGAACGAAGCGTCGTCGGCGAACGGCCGTAGTGCGACGAGATTGGTCGCATCGTCGATCCAGCTCTCGCCGATCGCCTCGGTGATCAGCGCCGTCAGCCCGGGGTTCGACTGCACGAGCCAGCGCCGGAACGTCACGCCGTTGGTGATATGCGTGATCCGGTCCGGAAAGATTTTGTGCAGGTCCGAGAAAACCGTCTGCTTTACCAGCGCGCCGTGCAGGGCCGAGACGCCGTTCACCTTGCGTGATCCGACGAAGGCAAGATGTCCCATGCGCACGCGTCGATCGCCCTTCTCGTCCAGTACGGACGCTGCCTCCATCAAGGCGTAGGACACGTCCGGCCGCTTCGAGACGGCGTTCAGGTGCAGCGCGTTGACGTCGAGCACGAGCTGGAGGTGACGCGGCAGAAGCCGTTCGAACAGCGGTACCGGCCAGGTTTCGAGCGCTTCGGGCAACAACGTGTGGTTCGTGTACGCCAGCGTACGCCGCACGACGTCAAAGGCCGGTTCTGTTGCCATGCCGTGCTCGTCGACAAGAAGCCTCAGCAGCTCGACGACCGCGAGCGCAGGATGCGTATCGTTGAGCTGACAGGTCGCATAATCAGAAAGCTGCTCCAGCGGCAGCTTCCGCTTCCTGAATTGCCGCAGCATGTCCTGGAGCGAGGCTGATGTGAAAAAGAACTCCTGCCGCAGCCGCAGTTCCTGACCCGCAGGCGAGGAGTCGTCGGGGTAGAGCACGCGGCTGATCGACGTCGACCTGAGGTGATCGGCGAAGGCGCCCGCGTGCTCGCCGCGGTTGAACGTGTCGAGCCGCATCGGTTCCAGCGAGCGGGCCGACCAGAGCCTTAAAGTATTAACTGTCTGACCGCGCCACCCAACCGTCGGCGTGTCGAACGCCACCGCGAGCACATGCTCTTCCGGCTTCCACACATGCCGGATCCGTCCGTCGTCATCCTCGGTGCGCTCTACCCGTCCGCCGAACCCGACTTCGTAGGCGACGTCGGGGCGTTCGAACTCCCAGGGGTTGCCGACAGATAGCCAGGTTTCCGGCATTTCGACCTGCCAGCCGTCGCGGATCGCCTGGCAGAACAGGCCGTGATCATAGCGGATGCCGTAGCCGAACCCGGCCACGCCGACCGTCGCCATGCTTTCCATGAAGCAGGCGGCAAGCCTGCCAAGACCGCCATTGCCGAGCCCGGCATCGGGCTCGAGTTCGCGCACTTCGTCGAAATCGACGCCGAATGACGCAAGCGCGTCGCGCGCCTCGTCCATCAGCCCGAGATTGGAGATCGTATCGGTCAGGAGCCTGCCGATCAGGAATTCCAGACTGAAATAATAGACGACCTTCCGCCCTTCCTTGCGGGCGTCGTAGCCGGTCGCGATCCATCGCTCGACCAGCCGGTCGCGCAAGGCGAGCGCGGTCGCGGCGTACCAGTCGCGCAATTCCGCCTGTTCGGGCTTCTTGCCCAAATGATAGAGCAGCCTGGCGGCGATAGCCTGCTTCAGGTCGAGAACCGGCGTCGGAAGTTCAGCTGTTCCGTGCATCATGTTCACAATTCGTCGCGCCGTTCGCCCGCCCCCGCAAGTGTTTCCGAGTCCGCGCAGCACCAGACAGCGGGCACAACGCGCCAATGGTTAGCGAGCAAGGTCCGATTGGCAAGCGCTTCGATGAACGAAATTTGCGGCGATTTCTCCTGATTGCGGGGATATCACGCGAGCGGTCCCGGCGCATTGCGTCACACCGGAGCGCTCACTCACCCTTATCCCGGCCGGCGCGGGAGCGCGTATTGACACCCGATACCTCAATCGATGCAAGGGGCCGGCCAGCCGGGCCGATTTAACGCCTGAGAAAAATAAGCGCGGATCGCTCTGCGCACCACATTTCCGGCGTCTCGCTGACGTACACGCCCCATTTGCTGAAAAAGCCAATTGGAGTGTGATTGATGAAGGGTCTGAAATATCTCGGCATTGCCGCCATCCTCTTTGGAGCGGGGGCATTCACGATGGCCGTGCCGGCCCCGGCTGGAGCTATGTCGCCGCTCGGAAATGAACTTCCGTCGGCCAGCAGCGAAGTCATCCATGTCGGTGGATGCCATCGCAACTGGCAGACAGGCCGGCGCGGAAATCTCCACCGCCACGTTGGACGCGATTGCCGCCGCGTGAATGCGCGCGAATATCGTTCGCGGCCGCGTGACTGGGGCCGCCGCAACTGTGTGAAGGTCGGACCGGTCTGGCTCTGCGACTAGTTTGAGGGGGAGGGCCGGCTCGACCCGGCCCTCCCTCAGCTTCATGACCGGCCAGTTCGGTCGTTGCCGCGGCTGTGCTAGACTGAGTCGTCTTGGCTGGGAGGGCACGCATGCAGATCGATCAGACCTTATTGTCACCTGCCGTCGCACTGATCGCTGGCATCCTGATTTTGCTGATGCCGCGGCTGCTTAACTATATCGTGGCCATCTACCTGATCGTCGTCGGCCTGATCGGCATCGTCGGCTGAAAATCTGTTTTCGGTTGCTCCGGCCCGAGGGGGACCGGCGGAGCGGAAGCATGTGGCGTTTTCTTGTGTGCATCGCCGTCCTGGCCGGCGCTCTTTCCGTCACACCGCCATTGCACGCCGCGGCGATCGTCGTCGTCGCCATAGGTGGCGGCAACACGTCGGGCGCGGGCGTTGGGGAAGAAAAGGCTTACCCGGCCAGGCTTGAGGAATTGCTGCGCGGTCGCGGCTACGATGTCCGCGTGGTGAACGCGGGACACGCAGGCGACACATCGCGGGAAATCCTGGCACGGATCAATCTCGCCGTGCCGCCGCGCACAGACATCGTGATTTTCGAGCATGGCGGCGCGGACGATCAGGACGTGCAGGTGAAGAAAGACGAGTCGGCCATGGCCGGCCTGCGCCTCGGCGTTCGCGGCATCGCCATGATTTCGGTCGATCAACCGCTCGCGGGCATCAGCAGGAGCAACATTCAGTCCGACGCCCTTCACCTGAACGAAGCCGGGCATCGGATCCTCGCGCGGCGGCTGGCGCCGCGGGTCATCGCCGAAATCCGGAAAATCGGCGCAAGGCGCGAGGGCCGCTGATGGAATTCTTGAGCATGGTCGTGTGCCCGCGATCTGAGGGCTCGACTGCCTGCCACTGCTGACGCGTCGCGAGTTCCGACAGAAGAACACAATCCGCATGT
>JBKJVQ010000285.1:0-11718 GCA_046717125.1 Methyloligellaceae bacterium | reverse complement strand
GCGCATGGGCGCGGCCGCGTCGTCCCGCGCGCCCTCGCGCGTCGCTTCGATGTCCGTTTCGTGTTGCGTCATGAAACTGCCGGAGGGCGAATCTGCCGCTCCATCCTCGGCCCCGAACTTAAGGTGAACGGACCCGTCTGTTAACCCCCTGCACCTATCCCTCGGTGCCGTCCACGTCCGGCGTCTTCCAGGCAAGGTGCTGCCCGCCATCGAGCGCGATCATCTGGCCCGTCATCGACGGCGTGGCGAGGATGAAGCGGATCGCCGCGCAGATCTCGTCCGGCGTCGCGCCGCATCCGAGAGGCGTCGCACCGCGCTGGCGTTCGAACGCCGCCTGATCCTGATAGGAACTGGGCAAGACGGGCCCAGGACCGATCGCGTTGACGCGGATGCGCGGCGCGAAAGACTGGGCCAGCGTCTGCGTCGCGGTCCAGAGCGCGGCTTTTGACAGCGTGTAGGTGAAAAACTGCGGCGTCAGCCGCCACACGCGCTGATCGACGATATTGACGATGACGCCGTTCAGCCCCGGCGGCAGATGGCGCGCAAACGATTGGGACAGAAGGACAGGAGCGCGCGCATTGACGTCGAAATGCGCGGCCCATCCTTCTGGCGTGAAGTCGTGCGCGTTGTCCCGTTCGAAGAGCGAGGCGTTGTTGACGAGAAGCTGTACGCCTCCAAGCCTGCTCAATGCCTCGGGTATAAGCGCGGCGATTGCGTCCGCATCCGCCAGGTCGGCCTGAAAGGCACGGGCTGAGCCACCGCAGCTCTTGATGTCCGCAACCAGCGACTCGACCTCCTCGGCTTGGGACCGGTAATGCACCGCGACGCTCCACCCGTCCGCTGCCAGCGACCGGGCGATTGCCGCGCCGATGCGCTGGGCCGCTCCCGTCACCAACGCAACCGGCGGCACGTTCTTGTGGTTGACCATGTGACTCCGCCCCGCGCCCTGCGATACGCAGCAAGCCTCGCACATGCGGCGTCGTCAATCCGGGGAGTGATTCGTGACGAGGCAACACGGTCTTGCCGTAAAGCGAACGCATCCGCCTATTTTATGTGCAAATTGGTGTCCGATTGGTCAGTGCGGCCATGGATCTATTTGGTCAACCGCCGCTGCGGGCGATCGAATATTCGCCAATTCTGCGAAATGGATGTTTTACTGCAACAGTACCCGACAGAGCGCAATCGCATGTGACGATTCAACTTTGCGGGCGGAAGCGCTGTCCCTACAGTCCCCTCACATAAAGACCGGCAAGCCGACATTGGGCTTTTGAACCGGTGAGGGGACAAGGGGACTGATATGGGACGCATGGCTAAATTGGGCTTGGGAAGCGCCGTCGCGGGCGCTGCGATGTTGATGGCCGCGCCGGTATTCGCCGACGGCTATTACGGCGGCGGCAGCGCCAAGGAAATGGCGGCCGCGCCAGCCGCCGCGTCGGACTGGACCTTCTCGGCCAATGTCGCGCTCACGACCGACTACGTGTTCCGGGGCATCTCGCAGACGGATGAGAACGCGGCCATACAGGGCGGCTTCGATGTCGCTTACAAGAAACTCTACGCGGGCGTCTGGGCCTCGAACCTCGATTTCGGTGGCGACGGGCTTGGCAACGACATTGCCAATATCGAGATCGACGTCTATGGCGGCATCAAGCCGACCTACGGCAAGTTCACTTTCGATTTTGGCGTGATCGGCTACCTGTACCCGAACGCTAACGACGGCGGGGCCGAGCTTGATTATGTGGAGTTCAAGGCTGGCGTCTCGACCACCGTGTTCGAGAAGATCGCGGTCGGCGGCGTCATGTTCTTCTCGCCGGACAATACGGGCGAGATCGGCGAGAACTTCGTGTTCGAAGGCACCGCGGGCTACACGTTCAGCAAGGTGTGGATGTTCACCCCAACCCTGTCCGGCCTGATCGGCTTCCAGGAAGGCGAGGAGAGCGAAGGCGGCTTCGACTACACGTACTGGAACGTCGGCATGAACTTCGCCTTTGGCGAGAAGCCGGTGTTCTCGTTCGACATCCGCTACTGGGATACCGACCTGAGCGATACCACAAGCTGCAGCGGCCCGATCTTCCAGTGCGACGAGCGTGTGGTCGGCACCGTGAAAGCTGTTTTCTAAGCATGATCCCGGAAGACTGCAGACTTTTCGAACAAGCCTGAATTCCCAAGACGACCGGTTCCTGCTTCAGGGGCGCTCATTCGGGCGCCCCTTTTTCGTTTTCGAATCATACTGATCCGATGATCGCCTAAGGCGACCCCTCGGCTCGCCCTTAACGCGCCGTTTACTCTGCGAAGTTCCGCCTCACTCCGTGGGTAACGATCTTTTAGGAAACGGAATTATCCTCACACGGATCGCGCGTCCGGACCTTGATGCGCCGGCATTTGAGCCGGCGAGACCGGACGCAAGGATGGGAGTTTGTGATTATGCGTATGCGTACCTTTGCCGCCGCGGCAGCGGTGGCGGCCATAGCCGCGTCGGTTCAGGCCAACGCGGCCGACCTCGATTATGACTATGCGCCGGCGGCTGAAGGGCCGGCCTTTGCGCCCTATACTTTCGCGGGCTGGTACTTCGGCGCGACGCTCGGCTATGGCGACGCCGACATCGACTTCACAGTGCCCAATGGCGGCTCCAACTTCACCGCGGACGGCATTCTCGGCGGCGCGATCGGCGGCTACAACTGGCAGAACGGACGGCTGGTCTACGGCATCGACGCCGACGTTCTGGCCACCGACGTCAACGGCGGGCAACTCGGCGGCATCAACAGCTCCTTCGCCGACCTGAACTGGATGTCGTCGTTGCGTGGCCGGGTCGGCATGACCATCATCCCGCAGATGATGATCTTCGCCACGCTCGGCGGCGCGTACGCGGATGCAAATTATTCCGTGACCGGGCCGGGCGGCTCGTCGCGCGACGTGGACCTCTGGGGCTGGCAGGTTGGCGCGGGTGCGGAAGTTGCGCTCGATCCGAACTGGAGCCTTCGCTTCGATTATCAGTATACGGACTTCAATGAAGAAACGCTCCGGTTCCCGGGTGGCGATCTCAAGGTCGAGCCTGACATCAACACGGTTCGCGGCTCAGTCAGCTATCGGTTCTAGACCCGTCGACCAGCAATGATTGTCTTCGCCGGACTTGTTCCGGCGATCCATACTCCGCAGCGATCTGGCTTGAGCCGCACCGTTCGTGGCTATGGATGCCCGGGACGAGCCCGGGCAAGACACCGAATATAGCTACCGCGAAGCCCGTCTCTCGTCCGGCAAGAGGTGCGGGGGCTGCAAAGGCACGCGGTTCCTGCCACCCCGCACGGGCGGCATCACCACCCGATCGAGCGAGCACAGCTTGCGCTGGGTTTCGTTGTCGCCGCAGGCACGGGGCTCGAGATCGCGTGTAAGGCAGATGCGGAGTTCGTTCAGCCGCCGCTGTCGTCCGCAGCTTATGGATATGCCCTCCGGCTTCATCCACACGTTGGTCTTGAGGAAATCATTTTCGATTTCGTGTGGCGCGATCACGATCGGCTGCGTCGGACCGAGGTAACGCGCCGGAATCCTGACCTTTTCGAACGCCTGCCGTGAGAGGCCGAAATAGGCTTCGGGATCGAGCCCGGAGCAGGTGCCGTGCTTGCGGTATTGATGGATCACGAGCGACCGGCTCGGAATGATATCCATCATCCGGTCGATCAATTCGCGCGGAACCCAAGGGCGCTCGCGCGTGCGGCAGCTTTCGGGCCAGCCCCTCTCATATTGCGGCCACAGCCCATGCAGCACGAACGCGTATGGCCGGGAGCCATCACATTGCGGCTCCCTTCTGTTGCGGCCCTGGCCTTCGCAATAGGTCGGCGACCACGACAAAGTGAGCACGTAATAATCGAACTCGCCGGCTTCGTCAGACCGCTGCTGCGCCATGGTCGCGTAGGTCGCGAGACACGCAACGGCGATGAGAATGGCGATCGCTGCGAAATTTCTCATTCGACAGGAACCGTTTCCGCAAAACCGGGCAGGGCGGCGCCTGCCGCCTCGAACCATGACACGAGTTGCGGCCGGCCGTCGCGCCATCGTCCGCCGAACCTGAAGTCGAGCCAGCCCAGCGCCGCCGCCAGCGCCATATGGCCGATATGGACGGCCTCGCCGAGATGTGGCGCTGCGGCTTCGAGTTCGTTCAGTCCGCGTTCGATCTTGCCGCGCTGATGGGCGATCCAGTCCGGGCTGCGCCGGTCTTCCGGCCGTAGGCGCTCCTCCAGAACCTCAAGGACGCCGGCGTCGCAAATTCCGTCGGCCAGGGCCTGCAGCCGCAATGCGCTCCATCGCTCGGGCGGTTCAGGAAACACGCGGTCGTCGTCGGCAAGGTCCGCGAGATATTCGGCAATCACGCGGCTGTCGAACAGGGTTGTGCCGTCGTCGAGGATGAGCGCGGGCATTTTGCCAAGCGGATTCTCCTTGCGCAGGCTGTCGTCTGGATCGGCCGGGAAGGCGCGCACGATCTCGATGCGATCCATGAGCCCGACGGCATGCGCGACCAGCTTTACCTTTCGGCCGAAGGGCGATGTGGGGGAGGAGCGCAGGATCATCGGTTCGCTTCGCATGACGACTGCAACGATGTAGCCCGGATGAAGCGTCAGCGAAATCCGGGAAACGCTATCTGCAAATTCCCCGGCTCCATCCGGGCTACACAACTATCGCAGCGTGTCTCCAAGCTTCGCGAGAATACGCGCCCAGCTCCGCGCGCCTTTATGGAAGCTGATCAGATTGTATTTCTCGTTCGGCGAGTGAATACGGTCGTCGTCGAGCGCAAAGCCGATCAGCATCGAGTCCATGCCGAGACGCTCCTTGAAGGACTGGACGATCGGGATGGAGGCGCCGCACCCCATCATGAGCGCGGGCTTGCCCCATTCCTCGGTCAGCGCCGCGGCCGCCGCCTGAAACAGCGGTTGCGTCGTGTCGAAGCCGATCGCGGACGATCCGCCTTCATGGGTGAAGCGAACGCGGCAATCGGCGGGAAGCCGTGCCTCCACATGCTTGCGGAAACACGCAATCACGTGGTCCGGCGACTGTCCCGGCACGAGCCGGAATGAGATCTTGGCCGACGCTTCAGCGGGTATGACGGTCTTGGTCCCCTGACCCTGATAGCCGCCCGCGATGCCGTTTACCTCGACCGTCGGCCGCGACCAGAGTTGTTGCAGCACGTCCCGGTCCCGCTCTCCCGCCGGAACCGACAGGCCGATCGAGGCAAGAAACGTCTCCGCGTCGAAACCGAGCAATCGCCACTGCGCCATCTGCTCCGGCGCGGGCTCCGTTACGCCCTCGTAGAAGCCCGTAATCGCGATACGCCCATCATTGTCGCGCAGGCTCGCCAGCACATCGGCGAGAACATGAATCGGGTTTCGGGCCGGCCCGCCATACATGCCGGAATGCAGATCGCGCGACGGACCCTCGATCGTGAATTCGCAGAACGCGAGACCGCGCAGCATGGTGGTAATGGCCGGCGTCGCGCCGTCCCACTGGCCCGTGTCGCACACGAGCGCAATCTCCGATTTCAGCATATCTCCATGGCGGTCGAGGAAGGCGGGCAGGCTGGGGCTGCCGCTCTCTTCCTCGCCTTCCAGCAGCACCGTCACCGAGATCGGTAATCCGCCCTCCGCGCCCATCCACGCGCGTGCGGCGTCAAGAAAGGTCAGCAACTGGCCCTTGTCGTCCGATGCGCCGCGCGCCACCACGATCTTCCCATGCACCGGATGATCCGCCAGCCGCGGCTCGAACGGCGGCGTCTCCCATAATTCGAGGGGATCGGCTGGCTGAACATCGTAATGGCCATAGAAGAGGACGCGCGAACCGGCATCAGGATGCGACCAATGGCCGACGACCATCGGCTTTCCCGCCGTCGGATAGATTTTCGTGTCGAAGCCGATATCGCTGATTTCGGAGGCGCACCATGCGGCGGCGCGCTCACACTCGGCATGCCAGGCGGGGTCGGTGGAAATGCTGGGAATAGCGAGAAGGGCGAAAAGGCGGCGGAGCGCCTGCTCGCGATCTTCTTCCAGTCTCTCGAAAACGCGTTCGAGACTCATGATCGGCTCCGGACCGGACTCAGTCCGAAGTCATTCTGAACCAAATTGTCTATTCGCTGAGTTGAACGTTTACGGCCTGCGGGCCCTTGCCGCGCCTGTCTGGCTGGGTCTCGAACGTCACCCGCGCGCCTTCATCGAGCGCCGGAAGTCCCGACCGCTGCAACGCTGAAATGTGCAGGAACACATCCTTGCTGCCATCGTCGGGCGTGATGAAACCAAACCCCCGCGAGTGATTGAAAAACTTGACGATACCAGTCTGCGACATAAGGACATCCTCCTTGCCCCACCCGCGGTTTGCCAAAGCACACCGCCCGATCGGGCAATAACGGAGAACGATCCAAGCAATCGACGCAGGCACGTCGCGCAGGCTCTTCGCCGGGTCGAAAACTGCCCGTGGATGCCACTTTAGGTGCGCGGTCG
This sequence comes from Methyloligellaceae bacterium, assembly GCA_046717125.1. GTDB lineage: Bacteria > Pseudomonadota > Alphaproteobacteria > Rhizobiales > Methyloligellaceae > JBKJVQ01. Next base: position 5,242 of record JBKJVQ010000285.1, on the reverse strand, counting down.
TCGTTAACGCAAGTTCGATTTTCAAGACCCTGCGGCGACGAGTCGCGCCGCTGCGATCAGTCTACGGACAAGCTCCCCGCGACCTACGGATAGGCATCCTGGGAGATCGGGCCGTCGGTCACGACCGGCGAATTGTCGAGATTGGGGCCGAAGTCGTCGGGGGAAGGAGGCAACACGTCGTAATCGAGACTTTGCCGGAAATTATATGAGAAGCCGCCGACACGGTCGCTCTCGCCGCGAACCGCCGTCTTGCGGTAGCGCTTTCCTGACAGATAACGGGCGCCCGGGAGGACACGATATCCGATTCCGCGCTCCACCTGCTTGTACCCGCGAGACTGCGCCGAGACTTCGGGCGGAACGAGCGTCACCGCCATGAGTGCGCTGACAGCGCCGGCAGCGATTAATGTGAACGTGACATGCATCTCAGACCCCCTGCGAATTGTGTTCTGAACAAGACAATGCCGGGGCACGATTATTGTTCCAGATCCAGCGGCTGCTGCGCGGTTCTGCAGGGACGCCTCTGCAGGGACGCCAATGACCGCGAGGGCGCTAAGCCCACGAAACATTGCGATAAAATTACAATTCGGCCACGTTTCCATCGCGCCGGAACGGGATGGGGAGAAGGGAGTTGTCCGTGTTCACATAGTCCGGGGACGTACTGTTGTGTCCGTTCCCAGGCAATCTGGAGGTTAACAGCAATGCGTATATCTCACGGGTTGGCGGCGCTCGCGCTTGCCGGTTTCGTGTTCGCTGCGCCCCAGGCCGCATCGGCGGCGCCTATGGGTTCGGCGTTCAAGCCTGCGGTGCAGCAGGGCGTCGCGACATCCGATGTCGTGGAGGTCGGCCGCCGCCATTATCGTCGCGGCTGGCGTCGCGGCCATCGCCACGGTTGGCGTCATGGCGGCTATCGTCGTTACGGCTATTACGGCGGTAGGCGGTATGGCCACCGTCGCTATTATCGCGGCGGTCCGGGCATCTCGCTCCATTTCGGTTCGCGTCGCGGCTACGGCCGTCATTGGTGGTAGGAACTCTACCAAGAAGCCGCCGGAACTTTTCCGGCGGCCTTTTTTTATTTCCAGCTTACTCGCGTAGGTTGATACTCCGACGGGCTGTCGCGAATTCCCTCTTGGGATCGACGGCCTCTGCGATCGCAAACGCGCCCTGGCATTCGTTTGCGCTTAGAATCGGAGGAAAACCATGCGCTTATCCCACCTCTTCGTCGTTGCTGCCGTCGCTGGTATGGCGATGCTCGGCGTCCAGTCGCCAGCATCGGCCACTCAGGCTGGCGCGGCTTTTGCGCCTGCCGCCACGAAGCTTGCGGTGTCGAATGATGTGATCAAAATCGGGCGCCGTTGCTGGTGGCGCTATGGCCGACGCATCTGTCGTGGTTATGGCCGACACTATCGCGGCGGCTACTACGGCTATGGCTACCGTCGCAGGCCAGGCGTCGGCATCTATATCGGACCGCGCCGCGGCTATGGCTGGCGTCGCGGCTGGCGGCGCGGCTATTGGTAGTCGCGAGCATCGCTGAGCATCTCTCAAATAAGGCCGCCGGGAATTAGCTTCCCGGCGGCCTTATTCTGCCCGCCGGGCGCAGGATTGGACGGCACAAATCTTACACACGCGAATTTCCGCTTGAAGCTGCCGGCTCCCCGTCCGCGCTAGTTAACCTGAGCGGCGAGAAAAGCGCCTTTGCGTTTTGTTCATCTACCGTTCAGGCCCTGCACGAACTAATATGCAAGCTGTCCGAGCCGGCGTATTGATCCGGATCTTTGGCAGAGACCGCAAACGCCCCCTTTCGTTTGCGCCGCAATATGGGAGGAACTCGCATGCGTCTATCTAAGCTCTTCGCGGTGTTGGCCGTCGCGGGCCTGGCGATGATTGGCGGCAACGCGCCCGCATCGGCGGCTTCGGCCGGCGCCGCGTTCGCACCGTCCGCCACGCAGCTCGCTGACCAGGTTTCACCCGAAGTGATCCAGGTCGGGAGGCGGTGCTGGTGGAGCCACGGCTATCTCCGCTGCAGTCACTATCGCCGTCGCCACCACCGCTATCACGGCCATCACTACCGGCGGCGTCATCACTACGGCCACCGCAGGCACTATCGGCGCCATCATCGCCACCACTACTAGGCGCGGGTCCGCTTAGGCAGGAGGCAACCTGGTTCTGCTTAGGCCGTATACAGAGTAGCGTGCCCAAGACGCTGGAAGCGAAAGCTTCCAGCGTCTTTCATTTGGACGCGCAGTAAACATTTGTTACGCCGGGTTTGTTGCCGCGAATTAATCTGTTTACGGAAACAATATGCGTCTCTTCCAGGTTCACTCACTGAGGAAGATTCCTCACTGACTTTCAGTTAAGAGTGCGTGGAGATGCGGCGGTTCTGATCTCGTTGCGCGACAGATCCAAGGAGACATCCATAATGCGACTATCCCATATGTTTGCCGTGGCCGCTGTTGCGGGCATGGCCATGTTCGGCGCCCAGTCCCCCGCTTCGGCGGGTCAGGCGGGTGCGGCTTTCGCGCCGGCGGCCTCGAAGCTTGCGGTATCGAATGATTTGATCAATGTCGGCCGCCGCGGTCATCATGGCCATCGCCATGGCTACCGCCATCGCAAGCATTACGGTCACAGGTCGCACCGCCACAGGTATGGTCATCGCCGTGGATATAAGCGAGGCGGTCCGAGCATTTCGCTCCGTTTCGGCAGCAGCCGTCGCGGCCATCTCCACTATTAGTGCAACGTAGTCGCCGGGTAATTCCGGCGGCGTACGTCCATTGACTAATCGCCGGGAGCTTAGGCTTCCGGCGATTTTTTGCGTGTGGCCGCCGGTCAACGAAAGGGCCGCGGGAATCTCCCCAACGGCCCCGTAAACTGTGCGCAACTTCGGAGAATCAGGCGAGCTGTACGTTCACTGCGTGCTTGCCCCGTCCGCGCGGATCGTCTGCGACCTCGAACGTCACTTTCGTGCCGTCATCAAGCGCGGGCAGACCCGAGCGCTCGAGCGACGTGATATGCACGAACACGTCCTTGTCGCCGCCTTCGGGCGTGATGAAGCCGAAGCCGCGCGAGTGATTGAAAAATTTGACGGTGCCGTTTTGGCGCATCTGGGACGTCCTTCTCCCGTTGGTCGTGAATGGGCTATGGCCCGTTGCTCAGATTTCGGGAAAGGCGTTCAGGCGCAGATGCGGCGAGATGCTTTACCGGTTCCGAGGCCGGTGCAAACCAAAGGGTCGCGTTCGGCGCAGCGTATATGATTGAACATCTGCGATGGTGCAAGTGAGAATGCGCCGGCCCCGGGGGGCCGGAGCCGGCGCGCAGGAAGTGCGATCAGCAGCTGCCGCCGCGCTTCTTGCCACCACCAAAAATTCCGCCGCCAGCACCGGCCACGGCCACGCCGCCGCCGGCCGACACGCGAACGCTTGCCGTACCGGAACCGATCATGCCGAGCTGGGATGCGGCCGCCTTGGACAGGTCGATCACGCGCCCGCCCGTGAACGGGCCGCGGTCGTTGATGGTCACGACGACCGAGCGGCCGTTGCGCAGATTGTCGACGCGGACCTTCGAGCCGAAAGGCAGCGAGCGGTGCGCCGCGGTCATGGCGCTTGGGTTCATGCGCGCGCCGCTGGCGGTGCGGTTGCCGGGGAGCGAGTACCAGGAGGCCTTGCCGCACTGCGTGCGGGCTTCGGCCGGTGTCGGCTGGGTCGTAACGGCGCCGGCGACCAGAGCGGCAGCGGCAAACGCGGCAGTTCCCATGAACTTCTTCATAAATCAGGCACTCCAAACTGTTGAGGGGATAATTGTTTTGCGGCGACCGATGAGGCCTCGGCACTTTTGTGCGCTGCGAAAACTACCGTCAAACACGGCGAAATCTGGAAATGAGTGAGGTTATTCGGCGGCACGCCGCCTCATTCTCAACGCAATTCGCGGGAATCGGCGCACGGCAACGGATGCCGCGTTCACAATCGAGGACCGATTTTCAGATTATTTCGCCTTTGGCGGAAACATTTCGCCGGCTCGAATTGTGCCGCCGCGAGTTCAGCAGGTTTTTTTGCCGAACAGGGGAGCGACTATCCGCACCTGTGCCGAGCCGGCCCGGACCATGTCGAGCGCCTTCGCCGCTGCCCGCGTGACATCGATCACGCGCCCGCGCAAAAACGGTCCGCGATCGTTGATCTTGACGAACACGGCGCGTCCGTTCTTCGGGTTCTCGACCCGCACCATGGTACCGAAGGGCAGGGTGCGGTGGGCCGCCGCGAATGCATTCGGATCGGCGCGTTCGCCGCTCGCGGTGCGCGACCGCAACTCGTACCAGGACGCGCGGCCGCATTCGACGGCGGCGCTCGCCGGCGCTGCCGTAGCTATCATTCCAAGAATGACGAGAATTCCCCCCGTCAAGCGCACGTTCGTCCCCTTCGAACGCAAGTAATATCAAAGTACGTCATTTCAATCAAAAAGCCGGAACGGGCAAATCCGTTCCGGCGCAGATTAGACCGCAGATTTTGGCCAATCGGCGGCAGATCACCGTCCGCGCGGCGGGTAGTATGGCGCGCAGGCCTCCCTGAGGCGGTTGTCGTAGCCAAAGGCCATGCAGAATTTGATTTTGTCCAGTCCGCTGTCTCGCACGTCATAGCCATACTGGCGTGCTACCTGCGCGATGCGCCGCTCCTCGCAATAAGGCGTGGCGTGCAAGCCGTATTTGGTGACCTGGAACACACCTTCGCAGCGGATTTTCGCTTCGGCCGGTGCGGCCATCAGACCCGCGCCAACGCCAAATGCGCAGACGGCGGCGATTGCGGGGAAGATTTTATGCATCATGCTCTCCTTGCTCTCCCCCGCTTAGATAGGCAGTGGACCGCCGACAGGACAGCCCACCGCGTTCACGACTACTCGCAGAAGCGCTCCTCGCCATCGTAATCGACGAAAGTGCCGCTGTCGGAATCAAAGCTGCGATATTTGGAGGCGCAGTACGCGTACCAGTCGCCAGTCCAGGGACGTGGCGCATCGTCGACATAGACGCGCTCCTCAACGATGACACGATCGCGCGACAGCGCGCCGCCGATGATGGCGCCAACCGCCAGGCCGCCAATAAGGGACCCGGCACTGCCGCCGTGATGATGGTGATGATGACGTCGGCCGGCTTCCGCCGGCTGCGAGAAAGCCGCGGCGACTAGCAATGCGATTGCTGCGGACAGCGATCTGAACAATGTTTTCGACATGTTGGGTCCCTCCGGAATACGGCGGGCGCGCA
>JBKJVQ010000284.1:0-2597 GCA_046717125.1 Methyloligellaceae bacterium | reverse complement strand
CTATCGAAGGCTAAATCCCCAAGCGGCGAAATTGACACTGCCGCCAACTCCTTGGAGCTGATGCCTGCCGCGGCTACAGTGCTCGGCATGAGTAATCTCATCGATGTCCGTCAGCGCCTGACAAACCCCGCCGGCCGGTTCAAGACGGAACGCAGTGCTCTTGCCGGGATTGCCATGCACCACAGCGTCAGCGGTGACTACCTCACGGCGGAAGCTGATGAAGCTGACGAAATTGGCCACTTGCAGGCGATTGACCGGTACCACGTCAAGCAAGACTTTGGCGGCATTGGCTATCACATGGCAGCCTTCGCTTCCGGGCGTCTCTACTTGCTCGGCAACCTCGACGGCGCGAGAGCGCATGTAGCAGGCCGCAACCACGAGCTTCTCGGCATCGTCGCCATCGGCACCTTCACTGACCACAGGGCCGGTACGCGCCAGCTGACAGCGTTGCATGAAGCCGTGCGCCTGGCCCGTGAGCACGCCGGCAGAACATTGCCTGTCCAAGGACACAGCGGATGGGCCCTTGCTGGCCAGGGCACTATCTGTCCCGGCCTGCTTCGAGAGGTCGACTGGGATAAAGCGCTTCCCAGTCGAGCGGCCTCCGCGATGGTGCGATGCAACGGTATCGTCGCCTCACTCGAAGCCAGGGCGCTGCCGGACGGAGCGTCGGACGGGTCCTTCAGCGCCGTGATCGAGTTCGGCTTGCCGCCGGTGGCGCAAGCGGTGCGGCTGGAAATTGCCCTTGTCCGGGGTGCCTTTGCCGTCGGTGACGGCGCCTACGCCGGGCGGGTGGACGATCGCTACGGCGCGCGTCTCGGCATCGTCGACGCCTGCCTGCTCCCAGACGGGACGCTGCGCTACGACTGCCCGCCCGGCACTATCATCGAGCGCATCGGTTGTCTGGGCTACTGGAGTTAGAGCTCCATCGAGAAGTGATGGGAAGAGATGCGCATGCCTTTATTCATGTAGAGGCGGTGCGCGTCCTGCCGGTCGACGCCGACGCCCGAGTCGAGATGGAACTGCTCGAGGCCAAGGCGCCGCGCCTCTTCGATCATCCAGTCGAGGAGCTGGGATGCGTGGCCCTGACGGCGGAACTCAGGCCGGCTCGACAGGTCATCACAATAGAGTGCGCGTCCCCAGGCGAGGAAATGAGCAACGCGAAATCCGGCGACAGCGGCCGCCTCAGGCTCACCATCCGCGAAAGAGGCGACCAGGCGATAGCCCAGCGGCCGCTGGCTTTCGTTCACGGTCTGCACGAATTGAGCAACGGAACCTATGTTGGGCCGTAGCAGCAGCATTGCCGCGTAGCCAAGTCGCGCTTCCTCTGGTCCCAGTTCACGGATCACATTCGAATTATCGAATATCCGGCCACAAGAACAACAGGAGGCTAAGCGGCGGTGCCCTTGCTCTCGTCGACCTCTTCATCCTCGCTGGCCGGCAGCGAGTCCGAAGCGCCCAGGCCGTCGACGTCCCGCTCGGCATCGTCCCAGTCTTCGCGGTCGAAGCCGTGGTGACCGCCTCGGGATTCGTAGATCTCGTAGGCGCGCTTTTCGATCAAGGCGCGTCGCTTCTCCTCGGCTTCGTCCTGGTTCATCATCATGGTCTGCCTCCTCGTACTCGGTGTGGTTGACTCTCCGACACACTTAATCGGCTTGTCGTAAAACCCTGGTGATCAAGAATCACGTCTTCATCTACGTCCGCGCCACATCTTTGTTGTAAACATCTGCCAAACGTCTTGTAACCACTGGTTAACGGTGTTAGATCAGTCCTGCGCATTCGCGACTCCGCGGCGCATGGCCTGGCCTGAGCGACCGCTAGGCTGGGCGGCAGCCATCTCGACAGGCTGAGCGAGAAGCTCTAGAAGGAGCATCCATGGCAACCGTCTTCCCCATCGACAAGCTGTACCGCGTTGGCGTCGTGGTCTGGGACCTGCAAAAGGCAGTGCGCGACTACACTGAGGTCTACGGGATCAATAACTGGCGCGTCGTCCACCACGTGCCGAGCCGCTTGCGCGATGCGACTTTCTTTGGCCGCAAGGTCAGGCACGGCTACTCGAGCGCCGTGGGCGAAACGCCGGGCGGCGCCATCACATTCGAGCTGATCCAGCCCGGTCCCGGCGCCAGCAGCTTCAAGCAGTTCCTCTACGCCCGCGGTGAAGGCGTCCACCACCTCCTGCTGCGTGCCGGCGACAAGGCAGACCTTGCCGACCTGCGCGACTGGCTCCAGGGCCAGGAGATCGGCGTCATGCAGTCTGAGAACATCGACGGCGTCCTCCTGGCCGAGTACTACGACACGCGCAAAACTCTCGGCGGCTTCTACCTCAAGGCGGTAGCGACCGAGGGCGGCGACTTCGACGAGGCGATCGCGGCGGACGAGACCTGGGACCTCACCGGTGAGATGACCTGGCCGGAAGGCGCCCCTCTTAACGTGCCGCTGCTGCATCACTTCGGCATCGTCGTGCGTGACGTGGTGGCGCGGGCGGAGAGCTATTCAAAGCTCTTTGGCATCGACAACTGGAACTTCGGTCTCTGGCACTCCGCACCGGGTTCGCTCGAAGACGCGACCTATAACGGCAGGCCCGTGGAGCACTCCTATTT
>JBKJVQ010000283.1:0-13606 GCA_046717125.1 Methyloligellaceae bacterium | reverse complement strand
ATGGCCATTCCGCTCGATTCGTCCAGTCTTGTGACCGTCTATGGCGGCTCGGGCTTCATCGGCAGCCATGTCGTGCGCGCATTGGCGAAGACCGGCGCGCGTATTCGCGTCGCGGTAAGGCGGCCCGAGCTTACGCTGCATCTCCAGCCATCGGGTGGCGTCGGGCAGATCAATGCCGTGCAGACGAACCTCCGCGACGCAGCCTCGGTCATGCGGGCGGCAGACGGCGCGGCCGGCATCGTCAATCTGGTCGGCATCCTGTTCGAGCGCGGCCGGCAAACGCACGACGCGGTGCAGGTCGAGGGCGCGAAATCCGTCGCCAGGGCCGCGCGCGCAATGAGCGCTGGCGCGCTGGTCCATGTCTCGGCGATCGGCGCGGACGCACAGTCGCCGGCCGCCTATGGCCGCGCCAAATCCGATGCCGAGGTGGGCGTGCGCGAACCCTATCCGGAGGCAGTCATTCTGCGCCCCTCGGTCGTGTTCGGGCCGGACGACGATTTCTTCAACCGTTTCGCCGCGCTTGCGCGCATGTCGCCATTCCTGCCCCTGGTTGGCGGCGGCCATACGCGGTTCCAGCCGGTTTACGCCGACAATGTGGCGGATGCCGTGCTCGCCGGCCTGCGCGGCACGGCGAAGCCCGGCGCGATCTACGAATTGGGCGGGCCTGAAACGCTGACGATGCGCGAGATCATGGAGCGTGTGCTGCGCTACACGATGCGCTCGCGCCCGCTCGTGCCGTTGCCGTTCTGGGCGGCGGCGATACAGGGCGCGGTGTTTCAGCTGCTTCCGGGCGCGCCGCTCCTGACCGTCGACCAGGTGCGCATGCTGAGGCGCGACGCGGTTGTCAGCGAAGCGGCGCAAGCGGAGGGCCGCACGCTCGAAGGCCTCGGCATAACGCCCACCCCGATCGGCTCCGTCGTGCCGGACTATCTTGAGCGCTTCCGGCCGCGCGGCGAATTCTCGCGTTAATCCAGCCAACCATCCGGCGGATTGATCCGAATCTGGCCGGCGGCGATGTCGACTTCGGGCACGGAGTTTTCGTCGAAAGGAAGTAGCTGCGTCTGCTTTGTCCCTTCGAAGCCGATTTCCAGTAGATCGCCCGCGCCGAAATTCAGCACCGCGACGATAGTGCCGATCTTCAGACCGTCTGGGCCGACCGCTGCGAGCCCGATCAGATCGGCATGATACCACTCGCCCTCCGCGGCTTCCGGCAGGGCGTCGCGCGCAACGTAAAGCGCTGTGCCGGCGAGCGCCTCGGCCGCCTCACGCGTCGCCACCCCCGCCAGCTGCGCGATCACGCCTTTCGGTCCAGGCTTTGCGGACAGGATCGTAAAGCTCCGGCCTGACTCATCCGCCAACGATCCGTAATCGCCGATCGCCAACGGATCTCCGGTAAAGCTCCGTATACGGACTTCACCCTTCAGCCCATGCGCGCCCGCGATCTCGCAGAGACGGACTAGACGAACAGCTGAGGTCATTGGCCGAAGACGACTAGCTCGCCGCCTCGGCGCTCTCCTCGGCCGGCGCAGCCGCGGCTTCTGCAGCCGCAGCCTCGGCCGCTGCCGCCTTTTGGGCCTTGTCGGCTTCGGCGGCCTTGCGTGCCTCCTCGCGTTCGGTTCGTTTCTTGCCCCACTGCGCCTTCTCGGGATTGTTCTTCGCTTCGCGCTTGAGCATCCCCGCCTTGTCCAGGAAGCGATGCACCCGATCGGTCGGCTGCGCGCCGACGGACAGCCAATGCTTGATGCGATCCTCCAGCAGCTTCACGCGCTCGCCGTCCTTCGGCAGCAGCGGATCGTAGGTGCCGACGCGCTCGATGAAACGGCCATCGCGCGGGCTAGTGTTTTCGGCGATGACGATGCGGTAGTATGGGCGCTTCTTCGCGCCGCCACGGGATAGTCTGATCTTCAGCGACATGGTTTTCTCCTGAATCGAAAGCCTATTTCTTCTTGAATCCCGGCAGGCCTGGCAGCCCGCGCGGCGCGCCGCCCTGTCCGAGCCCCGGAAGCCGCGGCAGTGCGCCGGGACCAAATCCCGGCGGCAACGCGCCCGGCGGCAGGGACGGCATCGGGCCTGTGCCCGCGCCCTCCGGCGACAGTTCCGGCGGCGGTCCGCCCGCGCCGAACATCCTGCCGAGCATGCCCTTGCCGCGGCCCATCTGCTTCATCATGTCGGCCATCTGCCGGTGCATCTTGACCAGCCGGTTGATCTCGGGGACCGACGTGCCGGAGCCCGACGCCACCCGCTTCTTGCGCGAGGCGTTCAGCAATTTCGGATTCTTGCGCTCGGCGCGGGTCATGGAGGTGATGATCGCCTGCTGGCGCTTCAGCAGCCCGTTATCGAGATCCATGCCGGCGATCTGCTTCTTGATCTTGCCGAGGCCGGGCAGCATGCCCATCACGCCCGACATACCGCCGATCTTCTGCATCTGCTTGAGCTGATCGTTTAGATCGTCGAGATCGAACGCGCCCTTGCGTAGTTTCGCGGCGAGCGCCTGCGCCTTCTCGGCTTCGATCCCGGCCGCGGCCTTCTCGACCAGGCTGACGACGTCGCCCATGCCGAGGATGCGGCCCGCAATCCGGTCGGGATGGAAATCCTCCAGCGCATCGACCTTCTCCCCGACGCCAATCAGCTTGATCGGCTTGCCCGTGACCGCGCGCATGGACAGCGCTGCGCCGCCGCGTCCGTCGCCGTCGACGCGCGTCAGCACGATGCCGGTCAGCCCAATCCGTTCGTCGAATGCGCGCGCGAGGTTGACGGCGTCCTGTCCGGTCAGCGCGTCGGCGACGAGCAGCGTCTCGTGCGGCGAGGCGGCGTCGCGCACCTCCGCCGTCTCGGCCATCAGCGCCTCGTCGATATGCTGGCGGCCGGCCGTGTCGAGCAACACCACGTCGTAGCCGCCGAGCCGCCCGGCTTGCGCGGCACGCTTCGCGATCTCAACCGGCCCTTGGCCGGCGACGATGGGCAGGGTGGCGACGCCCGTCTGCTCGCCGAGGATGCGCAGCTGCTCCTGCGCGGCCGGCCGGCGCGTGTCGAGCGAAGCCATCAGGACCTTCTTCCGGTCCCGATTGGTCAGGCGATGGGCGATCTTGGCCGTGGTCGTCGTCTTGCCCGAGCCCTGCAATCCGACCAGCATGATCGCGACCGGCGCTGGTGCGTTGAGGTCGATGAGCTCTGCGTCGGAGCCGAGCATCGCGACCAGTTCGTCATGGACGATCTTGACGACCATCTGGCCCGGGGTGACGGACTTCACGACCCGCTCGCCGATGGCCTTCTCGCGCACGCGGTCAGTGAAGGCGCGCACGACATCGAGCGCGACATCGGCCTCGAGCAGCGCCCGGCGCACCTCGCGCATCGCCGTCGTGACATCGGCCTCCGACAGCGCGCCGCGACGGGTCAGCGAGTCGAGGACGCCCGACAGCCGCTCTGAGAGGGATTCGAACATGCGACCGTTTCTCCGCCCAAACGCGAAACGCGCCCGCGGGCGCATCGCGCTGGCGGACGTTGACCCCTCCGCCTCCCGGGCGCATGCCCATGTGCGGAGCGGCGGCTCACATTCGGGCCGCTAATGATTTCGTGCCGATCCTTGGCGGATGCGGCGCGTACTGTCAACGCTTGCGCGGCATGCTAGAGGGATATCGGGTGAACGCGAGATAGAACGCCGCGCGTTCCGCAAGCGGCCGGACGTGTATGCGCATCCGACCGGCCCATATTGCTTGTGAACTTGGACTGACGATGCGCTATCTGAAAATGAACGGGCTCGGCAACGATTTCGTCGTGCTGGACGCGCGCAAGAACTCACTCCGCCTCACGTCGGATGAATTACACGCGATCGCCGAACGGGAAACAGGGATCGGCTGCGACCAGATCATCGCGCTGGAGCCGTCCAGGGCGGCTGACGTCTTCATGCGCATCTGGAATGCTGACGGATCGGAGGTCGGCGCGTGCGGCAACGCCACGCGCTGTGTCGCCACACTGATCGCGGAGGAGCGCAGCCGGCCGGCCGTGACGATCGAAACCGGATCCGGCGTTCTCAGTGCGATCGTGCGCGCCGATGGTCTCGTTGCGGTCGACATGGGAACGCCCCGCTTCGACTGGCAGGACATTCCGCTCAGCGAAGCCTTCCACGACACACGCCACATCGAGCTCCAGATCGGCCCGATCGACACGCCGGTCCTGCACAGCCCAAGCGTCGTCAATGTCGGCAATCCGCACGCTGTCTTCTTCGTCGAGTACGATCCGCAAAACTACGACCTGGCGCGTTTCGGCCCACTGCTGGAAAATCACCCGCTGTTTCCGGAGCGGGCGAATATCTCGATCGCGCAAGTCACGGCGGACGATGCGCTTAACCTCCGGACCTGGGAGCGGGGCGCGGGCCTGACGCGCGCCTGCGGAACGGCCGCTTGCGCCGCCGCCATCTGCGCGGCGCGTCTGAGACGAACCGGCCGCAGCGTCACCGTGACGCTGCCGGGCGGCGTGCTCCAGATCGAATGGCGCGATGCGGACGACCACATGCTGATGACCGGGCCAAGCGCGCTGGACGGTGAAGGCGAGCTGCCGGACTTTCCGCAGAACCGCGCCGCCCGGGCCTGAGTGCGGACGCCGAAGCGGAACCAATCCGGTTTTTGGCCGTTGGCCGATCACAACGTGAACCGCGACAGGAGCCGTGACCATGCATCACGTAATCGCTTTCGCGCTTGTCTGCGCGCAGGCGCTGGCGCCGGCGTCGGCGATGGCCCAGGCAGATCAGGACGAAACCCGGAAAGTTGCGGGTTTTGAATCGCTCGACACGAATGGCGACGGCATGATCGACGATTCAGAATGGGCGGCTGGATTGCATCAGATGGCCAAGGCGCCGGGATTCAGCGCGCTCGACGCGGATGGCGATGGGCGGATCAGCCCGAAGGAGTGGCGTCTTTGGGCTGAAGCCGGCGGGTCGACGCCTGACAAATAGTCATCGCTGGAGAGAGCGAATGAGGCGCGCTCGCCTGATTTTAATAGCCGTTTGCTCCATTGTGGCGTTTCCGTCCTTTGCCCAGGAAGCGGACGAGGTGAACGTGGTCGCGTTCGACGTGCTGGACGCGAAGAGGACGGGCAAGGTCCAGCTCGACATGTGGGGCGAGGCCGAGAAGCGGGTCGAGAACCTTCCCGAGTTCGCACAGGTCGACACAGACGGCGACGGCACGCTGACCGAGGCGGAGTGGAACGCCTATCTCGCGAAAAAGCCTTCGCCGCCGCCGATACTCAAACGCCAGATGTAGCGCGACACCCTCGCGCATCGGCCAGGAATGCTCGGGCGCGCTGGATTGCGGCGGCTCCGTTCCATGCTAAAAGCCGCCGATGACCCCCGAGATCATCACGTTCGGTTGCCGCCTCAATGCCTACGAATCCGAGGTGATGCGCGCTCATGCGCGTGACGCCGGACTTGATGACGCCGTGATCGTCAACACCTGCGCGGTCACCGCCGAGGCGGCGCGGCAGGCGCGACAGGCGATCCGGAAAGTCCGGCGCGAGCGCCCCGAGGCCCGCATTATCGTCACCGGCTGCGCGGCGCAGATCGAGCCGCAACGCTTCGCGGAAATGCGCGAAGTCGATCATGTCATCGGCAATGCTGAAAAGCTGACAGCGGAAACCTTTCGTGCCCTGACCATCGGCGGCTGCGAGCGCGTTGTCGTCAACGACATCCAGTCCGTCCGCGAAACCGCAGCGCATCTGATCGAGGGGTTCGTGGCCCGCGCCCGCGCCTATGTGCAGGTGCAGAACGGCTGCGACCATCGCTGCACCTTCTGCATCATTCCTTTCGGCCGGGGACCTTCGCGCTCGGTGCCGGCCGGCGAGGTTGTCGCGCAGGTGCGGCGTCTTGCGGAGAACGACGTTGCCGAGATCGTGCTGACCGGCGTCGATATGACGTCTTACGGCCGCGACCTCCCCGGCGACATCACGCTCGGCAAGCTCGTGCGAAAAATCCTCCGTCTTGTGCCCGAGCTGCCGCGGCTGCGCCTGTCCTCTATCGATTCGATCGAGGCCGACGATGCGCTGGTCGACGCCTTCGCCGGGGAGGAGCGACTCATGCCGCATCTCCATCTGTCACTGCAGTCGGGCGACGATCTGACGCTGAAGCGCATGAAGCGGCGGCACGATCGCGCGCATGCAATCTCCTTCTGCGGTCGGCTGCGGGACTTGCGCCCCGACATCGTCTTCGGCGCAGATTTGATTGCCGGCTTTCCAACCGAATCCGACGCGATGTTCGAGAACAGTCTGAAACTCGTGGAGGATTGCGGGCTGACCTATTTGCATGTGTTCCCATACTCGCCGCGTCCCGGCACGCCGGCTTCACGCATGCCGCAAGTCGCGAAACTTCTCGTCAAGGCCCGCGCCGAACGGCTCCGGCGGCGCGGCGAGGAAGCGCTGCTCGCGCATTTCGGTAAGCAGCTTGGCAAGGAGATCGAGGTTCTGATGGAGAAGTCCGATTTCGGCCGCGCCCGGGATCACACGCCGATCCGGGTCGCCGGCGATGCTTCGCGGCCGGGCTCACTCATGCGTGCCCGCGTCGAAACCCATGATCGAAATGCGCTTTCGGGCGTTTGTCTGTCATGACGCAGACACAGACATCGAAACCGGGCTTCTGGAAACGGCTGCGTGACGCGATGCCCGCGTATGCCGAAGACGAAGGCGACATCGCGCCCGAGTTCCTCGACGCGCGCCGTCGGCCCGCGGCAGGTGATCCCGATGAAGAGGGGCCGGCCAGTCCAAAGCCGAAGCCGGCGCCGGAGAAGGGGCCGCCGCGTCCTGTCTCGCCGCCCTCGACGCCGACGCCGCCGGTCGAAGATCCCGACGATGACGACACGGCCGATATAGAGCCGCCGGCGGATGAACCGGACAAACCCGGCATTACGCCGCCGCCCAATGCGCCGCCCGTCGATCCCGTCAACGCGGAGGCCGGTTGGGCGTCGCGGCTGCGTGCGGGCCTAGGTCTCAGCCAGACGGCGCTGGGTGATGGCATTTCAGGACTGTTTTCGAAGCGCCGCCTCGACCGGAGCGCGCTGGACGACCTCGAAGACGTGCTGATCCGGGCCGATCTCGGCCCCGCCATGTCGGCAAGGATCACGGATCGCCTCGCGCGCGGTCGTTACGACAAGGGCATCTCGGAAAACGATGTGCGGCGCGTTCTCGCCGATGAGATCGAAAACGTGCTGACGCCTGTCGCCCGTCCCTACGCGCCAGATATTACGGCGAGGCCGCATGTCGCCCTGATCGTCGGCGTAAACGGATCGGGCAAGACGACGACGATCGGCAAGCTGGCCAAGCGCTTTGCGGGCGAGGGCCGCAAGGTGTTGCTCGCGGCCGGCGATACGTTCCGCGCCGCCGCCATCGAGCAGCTCGGCATCTGGGGAGAACGGACAGGCGCCGCGGTCGTCGCACACAAGGCAGGGAGCGACCCTGCGGGCGTCGCCTTCGAGGCGATGGAACGCGCGAAGGCTGAAGGCTTCGACCTCGTTCTGGTCGATACGGCCGGCCGGCTTCAGAACCGCGCCGATCTCATGGCGGGTCTCGCCAAGATCGTGCGTGTACTGAAAAAACAGGATGAGACCGCGCCGCACAGCGTGATTCTTGTTCTCGATGCCACAACGGGCCAGAACGCCATTTCCCAGGTCGAGGCGTTCCGCGAGACCGCAGGCGTGACCGGGCTGATCGTCACCAAACTCGACGGCTCGGCGCGCGGCGGCGTGCTGGTCGCGATCGCCGACAGGTTCGGCCTGCCGGTGCATGCGATCGGCATCGGCGAGCAGGCCGCCGACATGCAGCCCTTCGATCCAAGAGACTTTGCTGCCGCCATCGCCGGTCTCGATCTGGCGCACGCATGACCGACGAAATCCCGGACAACAGCATGGCGGTCGTAGCCCCTGCCGCAGCGCAAAAGGATGCGCCGGCGCCCTGGCAAAAACTCGCGCTCGACCTTGGACCGTTGCTCATCTTCTTTGCCGCCAACGCCATCGGTGGCATCTATGTCGCGACCGCCGTGTTCATGGTCGCGATCCTCGCCGCCCTCGCCTTGCAGAAAGCGCTGCACGGCACGGTGTCGGCGTTGCCGATCGTGACAGCCGGTCTCGTGCTGTTTTTCGGCGGACTGACGTTATGGCTTCAGAACGACACGTTCATCAAGGTGAAGCCGACCGTACTCTACCTGATCTTTGCAGGAGTGCTGGCGGCCGGCCTCGTGGCGCAGCGATCGCTTCTGCACATGCTGCTCGGCCAGATGCTGAAGCTGAACAGCGAGGGCTGGCGGCTCCTGACCTTTCGCTGGATCGGCTTTTTCCTGGCCATGGCGGCGCTGAACGAAATCGTCTGGCGTCTGTTCACAACCGACACGTGGGTTGCGTTCAAGACGTTCGGCGTGCTGCCGTTGACCTTTGCGTTTGCCATACTGCAGACATCGCTGATCGAACGGCATGCGGCAGGGCAGGACGAAGAAGAGACCCGCGCACAGCAGCGGGTGAATTCTTAGAATAGACGCATACAGCCGATTTTTTCGTATATATTGAACGCGCGCCGTGAAATCGAGCGCTCGGGTGGACCCTTTCGAAAAGTAAGCACATGGCAAACCGCAGTAGCCTCGACGCATCCGCAACGCATCTTCTGCATCGCGCCGTGCAACGCGCGGGCGATCTGTTTGCGACCTCGTTCTCTCGCGGCGAGATCACGCCGCGTCAATATGCCGTGCTCGCGGAGGTACGGCGCAACGAGGGCTTGAAACAGGCCGATCTGGTCGACATGACAGGGATCGACCGGTCGACCATGGCCGACATTGTCCGGAGGCTGCTCGACAAGGGCATGCTCCAGCGCAAGCGCTCCAAGGAGGACGGACGCGCCTACGCCGTCAAGCTGACGGCGCTCGGCTCCCGTGCGCTCTCCAAGGCAGAGCCGGCAGCGAAGTCCGCCGACCAGATGCTGCTCGGCGCTCTCAAGCCCGCGCAGCGTAAGCCGTTCCTGGAGGCGCTGAAGGATATCTCGGCCGCTGAGGAAAAGGCCCATATGAGCGCAAAGCCCGCGCCGAAAAAGCGCAACGGCAAGGGTTGAGCGCCGGGCGACATCATCTCCTGCCGATCAAGGCGAGGGAGACGATCTGGCCTGTTCGAACGCGGGCATGATCCGGTCGCGGATAGAGTCTTCCGTCAGCGGCCCAACATGCTTGAAGCGGATCTTGCCCGCGCCGTCGATCACGAACGTCTCCGGCACGCCATAGACGCCCCAATCGATCGCAACCCGTCCCGGCCGGTCGACACCGACGGCTTCATATGGATTGCCGAGCGCGCCGAGAAAGCGCCGCGCCGCGTCGGGCGCATCCTTGTAATTCATCCCGTAGAGCCGTACCCCCTCGCGCCGGGCGAGGTCTTCGAGCAGCGGGTGCTCCGCGCGGCAGGGGACGCACCACGAAGCCCAGACATTGACGATGGTCGGCTGGCCGTCCGCGAGGTCCGCTTGCCCGAAACCCGGCACGGGCGCGCCATCGCGGCTCAGCCCTTCGAGTGCCTCAAGGGAGAATTGGGGCACGGGCCGTCCGATCAGCGCCGAGGGCACTTTCGAGGGATCGCCCGCGAACAGCGCATAGAGAAACAGTCCGGCAAGGCCGAGGAACAGAGCGAGCGGGAGGATCACGGCGAGCCGGCGAGGCCGCCGCGGGGCGGGTTCACGTGTCTGCCGAACCGAGGCCTCGCTCATGCGCCGGGCATCTCGTTGCGCGCGCCTGCGGAGCGGCGGCGCACGCCACGCGCTTCGAGTTCGGCGATGCGGCGGCGCTGCCGCCGGTCGTCCGACACGATCCAGACAATGAGCGCGCCGATCACGAGCGCCACTGCGCCATAGGCCGCCCAGATGAAGCCCGCATGGGGTCCGAGATCGGGAAGCACGGGCATCAGGCGGCGGCGAGCGCGGGATCGCGGCCGGCCTCGCGCGCCTCGAGCGATCCGACGCGGCGTTTCAGGATTTCTGCGCGCATCGCCAAGAGATGCAGCGTGAAGAACAGCAGCGTGAACGCAATCGCCATGACGACGAGGGGCGTAAGAATCGAGCTGTGAATCGCGGGGCCGTCCAGCTTCATGACGCTCGCCGGCTGATGCAGCGTGTTCCACCAGTCGACCGAGAACTTGATGATCGGCACGTTGACGAAGCCGACCAGCGCGAGGATCGCGGTCGCGCGCGCCGAGCGTACCGGATCGTCGATGGCGCGGGAGAGCGCGATCAGCCCCAAATAGAGGAGGAACAGGACGAGCACGGAGGTCAGCCGCGCATCCCATACCCAGTAAGTGCCCCACATCGGCTTGCCCCAGAGCGAGCCCGTGACGAGCGCGAGCAGCGTAAACGCCGCGCCGATCGGCGCTGCCGCGCGCGCGGCGACATCGGCCAGCGGATGCCGCCAGACCAGCGTACCCAATGCGGCGATCGCGATCAGCGTATAGCCCATCATCGCCAGCCAAGCCGAGGGCACGTGGATGAACATGATCTTGACGGTCTCGCCCTGCTGATAGTCCGGGGGAGCGACGAAGAACACGAGGTAGAGGCCGATCGCAGCCATGATCGCGGTCGCGGCCCAAAGCCACGGCAGGACCACAGACACGATCCGCAGGAACCGCGTCGGATTGGCGATGCTCGTCACGCTCGGCATGGCGTTGATCTAGTCTGTTTGCCTCTTTCGCGCAATTCGCGCCATTGCCTTGAGCCGCGCCGAATCCGCTGGACAGGATCGTCCGCGACGATGCAGAAGCGCGGCCAACGAATTGCGGGAGGGGGATTGCGATGGGCATGGACGCGCGCGACGCTTCGGAATCGATCGGCGAGAGCATGGCGGTGGGCGCCAAACGGCTCGCGCTTCTGATTGCGTTATTGGCTGCGCTGCTCGCCGTGGTCGAGATGGCGGGCGGCAATGCCGAGCAGGATGCGCTCGGCTCGAATATCGACGCCTCAAACCTCTGGTCGTTCTATCAGGCCAAGACCATCCGCCAGACGACGCTGAAAACCGCCGCCGAGATTCTGGAAGAAGAGCGGGCGCTGCTGCCGCCGGATCGGCAGGTTTCGGCCGACGCGCGGATCAGGGAGTGGCGCGAGACTGTCGCGCGCTACGAGTCCGAGCCGAACAAGGCCGAGGGCCGCAAGGAGCTGATGCAGCGTGCGCTGGCCGCCAAGGCCAAGCGCGATCTGGCGCTCGCCGCCGACAACAATTTCGATCTCGCCTCCGCCGCGCTTCAGCTTGCCATCGTGCTGGCGTCGGCGTCGATTGTGCTCGGCGTTGCCTTGCTGGCCTGGGGTGCGGGCGCGCTCGGTCTGGTCGCGGCGGTGCTTGCCGGCTTTGGCTGGTTCGCGCCGAATTTCCTGCCGTTATGATGCCGGATATCCGCGTCATCTGCGCCATCGGCGTACGGGGTCAGATGGGCCTTCACGGCGGGCTGCCCTGGGAGGGCGATCCGCGGCCCGAGTTCCGCGCCGATGTCGCCCGCTTCTTCAAGATCACGGCCGGCCACGTCCTGATGGCGGGGCCGAAGACCATCGCGTCCGTCCCCGATTTTGCGAAAGCCACGCGCACCTGTGTCGTCATCCGCTCATCGCAGACACCGGAGGCAGCCCTCGCGCCATACCGCGACCGTGTCGTCTTCATCGGCGGCGGCCCGCGCGTCTGGGATGTCTATGCTCCTTTCGTCCGCCACTGGGACGTGACGCGCCTGCCTTATGACGGCGAGGCTGACACCTGGTTCGACCCCGCCTGGCTGGTAGCCGGCGGATTGGGGACTTGATCGGTAGTTCTTCGCCCGCCCGCGGAGTCGGGCGGGAAAGCAATTGATGTCACTGTAGCGCGTTGGTCTGGCTCGCCGGCACCGCCTGTCACACCTCGTCTGCGCCTTGACCTCACCCCGTGAACAGGCGACCTCTGCACAGGCGGAGGGAAAGCCATGACGACCGACGCGATCGAACGACGCGGCACATGGGCCCAGCGCATCGCGCGCAGCATCGCCGTGTTCTGGGACCGGCGCGTCCTGATCGTCTGCCTGCTCGGCTTCTCCTCTGGCCTGCCGCTGGCGCTGTCCGGTTCGACACTGACGCTGTGGATGGCCGATTCGGGCGTCGATATCCGCGCCATCG
Source organism: Methyloligellaceae bacterium (assembly GCA_046717125.1). Taxonomy (GTDB): domain Bacteria; phylum Pseudomonadota; class Alphaproteobacteria; order Rhizobiales; family Methyloligellaceae; genus JBKJVQ01. The sequence continues at coordinate 1,477 of JBKJVQ010000283.1, read as the reverse complement.
GCCTCTATGCCCTGGTCGGTATTCCGTACACGATCAAATTCCTCTGGGCGCCGGTCGTCGATGCCTTTCGTGCGCCCATACTTGGCCGCCTGCTCGGTCACAGGCGCGGCTGGCTGGTCCTGTCACAACTCGTGCTGATGGCGACGATCGTATTTCTTGGCTCGCTCGATCCGGTCTCGGCGCCGCTGATGGTCGCGCTCGCGGCCGTGATCGTCGCCACGGCGTCCGCCACGCAGGACATCGTCATCGATGCGTTCCGCGTCGAATATCTCGAAACCGACAAGCAGGCCGCCGGCATGGCCTGGTTCGTCGCCGCCTATCGCGTCGCGCTGCTCGTCTCGACCGCAGGCACGATCTTCATCGTCGCCTATTTCGAGTCGATCGGCGTTCCGAAAGACACCGTCTGGTTCTACGGCTATGTGGCCATGGCTTGTCTCGTCGTGGTCGGTCTGATCGCGGCCTTCCTCGCCAAAGAGCCCGAGGCGCGAGCGGAAGCCAAGGCCGAGGCAGCAGAAGACAAGGCGCGAGGCGGCAATGCGCTCGGCCGCTTCTATCACGCCGCTTACGCCGCCTTCGCCGACTTTCTGAGCAAGGACAGCGTCGTGCTGATCCTCCTCTTCGTTGTCGCCTTCAAGCTCTGCGACACGTTCGCGGGCGTTCTCACAGGTCCGTTCGTGCTCGCGCTCGGCTTCGACAAGACGACCTATGCCGCCATCGTCAAGGGCGTAGGGCTTGCGGCTTCGCTGGCCGGCGGCGTGGCCGGCGGCATCATCGCCCGGGCGCTGCCGATGGTGACGGCGCTCTGGATCGCCGCCCTCGCGCAGATGGCGTCCAACCTCATGTTCATGTGGCAGGCCTGGATGGGCAAAGATGTCGGCGCGCTGACCGCCACCATCGTGGTCGAGAATTTCTCCGGTGCGGTCGGCACCGTGATCTTCGTCGCGTACCTCTCGGCGCTCTGCACCAACGCGCGCTATACGGCGACGCAGTTCGCACTGCTGACGGCGCTGTCGGCGGTCGGCCGCACGCTGCTCGCCGCCTGGGGCGGGTTCGTCGTCGCGGCGACCGGGTGGCTCATCTTCTTCGCCATCACCTGCTTCGCCGCGCTGCCCGGCATCGCGCTTCTGTACGTCCTGCAGCGGCGGGGTCAATTCCGCGCGCTGGTGGCGGAGAAGGATGCTTTGGTGACCGAAGACTGAGAGTCGTCGAAATTCGTCGACACGCCGCCGGCAAGTCCTATGACCGCTTCTGCGCGATGATCTTGTCGAACAGGCCGCCTGAGTCGAAGTGCTTCTTCTGCACCTCGCTCCATGGCCCCAGCAGCGCCTCGACGTCGAACGTCTCGACCTTGGGAAACTTGGCGGCGCTCTTCGCCAGGACGGTCTCGTCGCTCGGCCGGAAATTGTGCCTCGCGATGATCTCCTGCGCCGGCGGGGTAATCAGGAAAATCAGATAGGCCTCGGCCGGCTTGCGGGTG
>JBKJVQ010000282.1:0-20414 GCA_046717125.1 Methyloligellaceae bacterium | reverse complement strand
CGCCGGAACAAGATGGCCGTTGATCCCTTCCCGCACCGTCTCCCGGCAGCCGGGCGTCTGGGTCGTGATGATGGGACGGCCGGTCGCCAGCGCTTCGAGCACGGTGCGCGGGAGACCCTCGCCGTAGGAGGGCAGAACGAACACATGCGCCGATTGAAGATGCGGGCGCACGTCGTTGCTGGACCCAAGCCACGTCACGGCATCATGGTGATTTTCGATCTCGCGCGCGGGATAGGCGCCGGGTCCCGTCTCTTCGGGGCCGACGAGAAGAAACCGCGCCCGCGGGGCGGTCGCCTTCACGATTTTCGCGGCCTCGACATATTCGCTGACGCCCTTGAAGCGAACCAGCCGCGCGATCATCAGAAAGGTGATTCCGTCCTTGACTGGCGGCAGAGGCGATGCGCCAAACGCGGCGAGATCGACCCCGGATCCGTTGACCACGGTCGTCGGCAATGTCGGCGGCATAAGGGGCGCGATCAAAGCAAGATCGTCGCGATTGTGGAATATCACGCCAGTCGCCCTGGCGAAGGCGCGCCGGTAAAGCTGCGTCGCGATCGCCCGCACCGCGCGGCGCTTCAACCCTCCGCCGGGCAGAAACGCGTAGCCGAGACCCGTGATCATGGGCACGATGCGTGGAACGCCCGCCCGGCCTGCGGCGATCGAGGCATACATCGCGGGCTTCGGCGTATAACCCATCACGATGTCCGGCTTCCACGACAGGAACAGTCCGGTCAAGGCGTCAATGGTCTTTGTGTCGGCGAACGGATTCAAACCCGTGCGTGCCAGCGCAATTTGTGCGGTCTCGGCCCCTATCAATCTTAGCCTGTCTTCGATCTCCGGCGTGAAGTCGGGCGCGACGCACAAAACCGTGTGTCCCCCGTTTATCGCGTCCCGGATGAGCTGTTCCCGGAACACGACGAGAGACGGCGCGTAGGACGCGACCAGGGCGAAGCGAGACCGCATGGGCTTGAGACCATTCAATGCAACGTCCGCGCTGCGGCGCGCCAGCCTGACTGTTCGCCCTCGATCTCGGGCAACGGCTCGGGCCGATACCCCTCGACGATCTGTATCAGGATCGTTTGCAGTGCGGATGAAGCTTCGTGTGCCATGGCGGCATTCAGCCGCGCAAGCTCGGACAGCAGCGCTTCGAGAGACAGGAACGGCTCGTTGCTCTTGTTGATGCGCGGATGCGTCGTCGCGGTCGTATGTTCGCCGATCAGGAGTTCTTCATAGAGTTTCTCGCCGTGGCGCAGGCCGACATAATCGATATCGATGTCGCCGTCCGGATGCTGATCGTCGCGCACCTCCAGCCCCGATAGCCGGATCATCGTCCGCGCCAGATGGTCGATCTTGACGGGATTTCCCATGTCGAGCACGAACACCTCGCCGCCTTGCGCCATGCCCCCCGCCTGGATCACGAGCTGGGCGGCTTCCGGTATCGACATGAAATACCGGATGATGTCGCGGTGTGTCACCGTCACCGGTCCGCCGCGCGCGATCTGCTGGCGAAACAGGCGCACGACCGATCCGGACGAATCGAGCACGTTGCCGAAACGGACCATGGTGAAGATCGTGCCGCCGTTTGCATCGGCGGCGAGCGCCTGCAGGATCAACTCGGCGAGGCGCTTGCTCGCGCCCATGACGTTCGTCGGCCGCACCGCCTTGTCGGTCGAGATGAGAACGAAGCGCTCGACCTCCATTTCACGCGCAATCTCGGCCAGGGCCAGCGTGCCGAACGTGTTGTTCTCAAGGCCCGCAACCGCGTTCACCTCGACCATCGGCACGTGCTTGTAGGCCGCGGCGTGGTAGATCGTTTCGATCCCGAAGCGCGCGATGGTTTGCCGCGCCAATCTCCGGTCCTGTACCGAACCGAGGACCGCGACGACGGGCGGGGCCCCGGCTTCCGTCGGCTCCCGCGCAAGGTCGGACAGAGCGCTCTCGATTTCGTACAGCGCAACCTCGGACAGATCGAACAGCACCAGCAGCTTCGGCTTCAGGCGGAACACCTGCCGCGCAAGCTCCGAACCAATGGAGCCGCCAGCTCCCGTAATCATAACGCATTTGCCCTCGACGGAACGCGTCAGCAAAGCCTCGTCCGGAGGAACCGGATCGCGCCCGAGCAGATCCTCGACATCGACCGGACGAAGGTCGCTGATCTGGACCTCGCCCGATGCGATGTCTTCCAGCGCCGGCAGTGTCTTCACAACGAGCGGATAGTGCTCGAGCCGCCGGATAGCCTCGCGCCTTTCCGCCCGTTGCGCCGAAGGCATCGCCAGCATGACCTCGGCCGGAGCGTGTTGATCGATCATCCGGTCGAGCTTCTCCGCATGGTAGACGCGGACGCCATGAACAATTTGGCCGCGGACGGAAGGGTCGTCGTCGATGAAGGCAACCGTGCGGTAACGGCCGCTTTCGGCAAGCGCCCGAAACAGCTGGATGCCGCTTGAGCCGGCGCCGTAAATTGCAACCTTGATGCGCTTGTCGAACAGCGCGGGTCCGAGCCCGGGTGTAATGCGCAGAATATGGCCCGCGCCCTGGCGGCTGGCGCGGATCAGCATGGCCGCAAGAAGCGGATAGATTCCCAGAACGGATCGCGGAAACGCCTTGACGTCCAGCAGAAGCACGAGAGCGGCCCAGATAAGGGTTCCGATGCCGATCGCCACGTAGAGACGAAGCGCGCCTTCGGGTCCCATGTAGCGTGTGACGAGCTTGTACAGTCCGCGCAGCTGAAAAACGCTCACGCCGATAACCGGCGCGGCGATCAAAAGCAGCGTCATCTGGATGTCGGGCGGCGTGTAAAAGGTGCTGAGTCTCAGGGAGAACGCGGCCCAGATCGCGATGCTCAGCAACAGGAAATCGTTGGCCATGAGAATGGCGCGCTTGAACCAGCGCGGCTTTGCCACAAGCCAGACGATGAAGCTTTCCTGAGCCATGTTCTCGTCGCGCAACGCCGCATTCGTCGCACGCTGCGGCGCGCCGACGGCGGAGAATAGAGCATGATCCCGAACAAATGCAGAGTTTCGGCTAGCATCCTGCGGTAAACAATGACTAGCAGAGCAAGATCGGTTAGGACCAAGTGGCCCTGCTCCAGCGGACTCCTTATCAGGAAAAAGCGATCGGCCAACGAAAGAGCCGCGCCATTTCCGGCGCGGCTTTATCTTATCGAGAGCCGGATGGGCGGCCCTAGAAGTCCATGTCGCCCATGCCGCCCATGCCGCCCATGCCTCCGGGCATCGGGGGAGCGGCCTTCTTAGGCTTCTCCGCAACCATCGCCTCGGTTGTGATCAGAAGGCCCGCGATCGACGCTGCATCCTGAAGCGCTGCACGCACCACCTTGGCCGGATCGATCACGCCCTGTTTGACGAGATTGCCGTATTCGCCGCTTTGCGCGTTGTAGCCATAGCCGTAATCGCTGTTCTCAACGATCTTGCCGACGATCACCGCTCCGTCCTCGCCCGCATTCTCTGCGATCTGCCGCGCCGGCGATTGCAACGCACGCCGCACGATCTGGACGCCGATCTTCTGGTCGTCGTTGTCCGGCTTTAGTCCGTCGAGCGCTTTCGCAGCACGCAACAGCGCGACGCCGCCACCCGGCAGGATGCCTTCCTCGACCGCTGCGCGGGTTGCGTTGAGCGCATCGTCCACCCTGTCCTTGCGCTCCTTGACCTCGATCTCGGTCGCGCCGCCGACATGGATGACAGCGACGCCCCCAGCGAGCTTGGCCAGCCGTTCCTGCAGCTTCTCCTTGTCGTACTCGGACGTTGTGTCTTCGATCTGCAACTTGATCTGTGCGACGCGGCCCTCGATCTCGGACTTCTCGCCGGCGCCATCCACGATCGTCGTATCGTCCTTGGTGATGGACACGCGGTGCGCCTTGCCCAGCATGTCGACCGTCACGTTCTCGAGCTTGATGCCGAGGTCATCGGAGATGACCTGTCCACCCGTGACGACGGCGATATCCTGCAGCATGGCCTTGCGGCGATCGCCGAAGCCCGGCGCCTTGACGGCGGCAACCTTGAGACCGCCGCGCAACTTATTGACCACGAGCGTCGCCAGCGCCTCGCCCTCGACATCCTCGGCGACGATCAGCAACGGGCGGGCCGACTGGACGACCGCTTCGAGGATCGGCAGAAGCGCCTGCAGGCTGGAAAGCTTTTTCTCGTTAATCAGAATGTATGGGTTTTCGAGTTCAACCCGCATCTTCTCGGCGTCGGTCACGAAATAGGGTGAGATGTAGCCGCGGTCGAACTGCATGCCCTCGACGACATCGAGCTCGGTCGCAAGGCTCTTGGCTTCTTCGACCGTGATGACGCCGTTCTTGCCGACACGATCCATCGCTTCGGCAATCATCTTGCCGACCTCGATATCGCCGTTCGCGGAAATGGTTGCGACCTGACCGATCTCGTCCGACGACGTAACCGTCTTGGCGTTCGACTTCAGCTCTTCGACGACCCTCGCGACCGCCGCGTCGATACCCCGCTTAAGGTCCATCGGATTGGATCCCGCGACAACGGATTTCAAGCCTTCCTTGACGATGGACTGCGCCAGCACCGTCGCCGTCGTGGTACCGTCGCCGGCGGTATCGCTGGTCTTCGAAGCGACCGCGCGCAGCATCTGCGCGCCCATGTTCTCAAACTTGTCGGCGAGATCGATCTCCTTGGCGACCGTTACCCCGTCCTTGGTGATGCGCGGCGCGCCGAACGACTTGTCGAGCACCACGTTACGGCCTTTCGGCCCAAGCGTGACCTTGACCGCATCGGCCAGGATATTCACACCGCGTAGCAAGCGCTCGCGGGCGTCCTGGGCAAATCTTACGTCCTTGGCAGCCATCGCGGATCTCCGTCAACACAGTCTAGACAGCCATCTAGCGCAGCTTGTTGGCACTTTCAAGCGGGGAGTGCCAAACGCGTCCGAGTGAGCGCCCAGGAGAGGGATGGGACTGTTTAGGGCTCAGACCGTTCAGCGGTCGTCCAGTGTACGGGTGGAACCAAAACTGGCGGGAGGGCCAAAGTCATAAATATGTGCGCCTTCGCGGTCCAGAACCGGCTTCAATTCGCCGAACGCGTCCCGGTATTTGTAAAACGGAATACGCGGGAAGAGATGGTGGATCAGGTGGAAATTCTGGCCGAGAAACAGCCAGTCCGCGACCTTGGCGAAACGTCCGCGCACCCAGAAGATATTGGTGTCGCGGTACCGCTCTTTGGCCTCGTGCGGATGATGCGGAAGATAGGCGAAAAGATAGATGATGAGTGCTGAAGCGAGGATGTGCGGGACGATCCAAAGCGCCAGGACCTCGCGCCAATAGCCCAGCCCGGCTAGGGCGAGGGCGGTGATGTAGTAGAGCGCGTACATCGATATGATGTGCATCGCGAGCTTCGTGTTGCCCGGCTTGAAGCACACATGCTTGAAGAAGAAATGGTTGTACCAGGAGACGATCGTCAGGCACCGGACCGCCACGATGATCGGGTTCTTCACTTTCACCCAATGATCGGGGTCGAGTTCGGGATCGTTGGTGTCCCGGTGATGCGCAAGATGCATATGACGGAAAGCCTTGTATTCATGCAGGAGCACCGTCCCCATGACAAAACCCACGAGATGGTTGAGCCACATCCAGCGTGAATCGCGGCCGGCGATATTCCCGTGGCAAGCCTCATGCAGCGGCGTCTGCGAGGCGTAGAGCACGAACGTATTAAGGATCAGGCCGAGCCAAAGCGGGATGATGCGTAAGCTCGCCAGCGCTATAACGGCAACGAAGGCAGCCAAAATTCCCGCCGCCAGCCAAACCACCGGCCACGCAATCATGCCCTGATAAGGGCGGATGATAGTCAGAGCCTCGCGGTCTGCCGGGGTATGCGGTTCGTCGCGGCTGGAAACGACGACGGTTTTTGTGTCGACTGCGATATTCATCGGCTTCTCCAACACCGACTTGCGCTTTGAAGTTGCGCGACCACTCTAACCTACTCGGCTCGCAAAGGGTTCCTATTCACGGTTGGCCAACAGTGGAAGTATAACCCGCAAGCTCCAACGTTCGTTTCCAAAAACGAATATGTGACGGACGATAAGCGGCAATGGCGCAACGTACGCGGAATTCTTGCGCGAAAGTTACTGCGCGGGCTGGAGGAGCTCGATCAGGCCGAGAATTCGAGCTTGCGCGGCGATGCACGCAAGGGGCGAGGCTGCAGGTCGAGACCGTTCAAGCGGGCAAGGCCGGGGCCGCCAGTCGCCCAATCGATCAGCTCGACTGTGTGCACGATCGGCGCCGACAGGCCATGCTCCAGTTGCGTCATGCAGCCGATATTGCCGGCGGCGACGACATCGATGTCGAGGCTGCCGATGGCGGTCAGCTTGCGCGCCTTGAGCGCGTCGGCGAAGTCGGGCTGCAGGACGTTGTAAACACCGGCGGAACCACAGCACAAATGGCTTTCGGGAATTTCGACCACGGTGAATCCGGCGCGCTTTAGCAGCGCGCGGGGTTCTGTCGTCACGCGCTGGCCGTGACTGAGCGAGCAGGCGGGGTGATAGGCGACCCGTATGCCGGTGGATTGCTCGACTTTGAGCGAGCCTAGCCCGGCCAGAACCTCCGTCACGTCCTTCACGAGCGAGGCGATCCGCCTGGCTTTCCGCGCATAGTCCGGATCGAGTGCAAGCATGCGGCCGTAGTCTTTCAGAGTCGTGCCGCAGCCCGATACGTTGACGACGATTGCGTCGAGCGGCTGCTCCTTGAGCACGTCCGTCCACGCATCGATATGCCGCCGCGCCAGATCGAGCGCCTCTTCCTCCTGTCCCATGTGATGCGGCAGCGCGCCGCAACAGCCTTGCTCGGGAGCGATCACGACATTTGCGCCATGTCGCGTCAGCACGCGGATGGTCGCATCGTCGATCTCGGGCCGCAGGGTCGGTCCAACGCAGCCCATCATCAGACCAACCGTCCGTTGCGGCCGGCCTTCGGCCGCGATGAACCCTGCTGCGCGCGACCTCAACTGCGGCTTCTGCCCGCTCGACAAAGCGAGCAGGCTGCGCAGTTCAGGGAAGCCGAGCCTGTCGAGCAACGGCGCAAATGGCCGGGCAAGCTTCGCCACTGCCAACGCCAGGCGGAAGCGGTTTCGATAAGGCACGACGCGGAGGATGAGTGCCCGTGCGAGGCGCTGGCCGAGCGGCCGTTTGGCGGCCGGCTCGATACGGGCGCGCGCCAGATCGACAAGTCGCATGTAGTCCACCCCTGAAGGGCAGGTTGTCATGCAGGAGAGGCAGGAGAGGCAGCGATCGACATGCGTCGTCACGGCGGCGTCCGGCACGCCGCCGCGCTCGAACATCTCTTTCATCAGATAGATGCGACCGCGCGGACTGTCTCGCTCATCGCCTCCGATCACATAAGTCGGGCATGTGGCGATGCAGAAGCCGCAATGCACGCACGATCGCAGAATCGAATCGGCTTCGGCGATGTCAGGCTGCTGTAGCGCCTCGGCGGTGAATTCGGTTCGCATCTGTTGACCCTATACGCCGGCGTACATCCGGCCGGGATTGAGGATGCGTTCGGGATCGAACGCCTCCTTCAATCCGCATGTGAGACGCCGCAAGGTCTGATCCAGGGGCTGGAAGACATCGACCGAAGCCCGCGTCGCTTGCTCGCCCCGGATCAACGTCGCGTGTCCCCCGTGCTCGTAAACAGCGCGCCTGATCTCGACGGCGCCGGCATGGACTAGCGGCGCGGTCTCGAGCCAGACCACCCCGCCTGCCCAGTCGTAGGCGGCGCGGCAATCGATGTGGCGCGCGACGCTGGCGACGATCTTCGATGTGCTCGCTGGCGGGGCGACGATGCGCCAAATCGGGCAATTACCCTGCGAAAGAAACGACAGGCGTCGGATTGATGACCAGAACGCAGCAGAGCGGCGTCCGCCGAAATCGGTCACTCCGGAATAGGCGCCCAGGATATGGCGCACACGGTTCGCCCGCGCGCGCAACGATGAGTGGAAACTTTCGAGCCTGATAGCGGTCAGGGATTGGGGTTCGCCGCGGGCGTCGTCGGCGTCCAGATTGCGAACCAGTGCCGCTTGAAGATGAACCGCGCCTGACACTTCGCAGGGCGAGGCGACCGCCGTCGCGAGGGCCTCGACGGCGACATCGTCGGTCAGCCCGCGCAGAACGAGCGTGAACGACTCCTCGGCCCGGGGCAGGACCTTCATCGTAACTTCCGTCATGACGGCCAGAGTGCCCCACGAGCCTGAAAGCCCCCGCGCGATGTCGTATCCGGTGACGTTTTTCATCACCCGGCCGCCGGACTTGAAAATTTCGCCGCGCCCATTGACGCCGCGCACACCGAGTAGATGGTCACGGGCGGCGCCTGCCAGGAAGCGGCGGCTGCCGGAGATGTTGGTGGCAAAGATTCCCCCGATCGAGCCCGCGGAAGGCGCGGCGCCAAGCGAATCTCCAAGATCGACCGGCTCGAAGGCGAGTTCCTGATTGTGCTCGGCCAATGTCTGCTCGATTTCGCTGAGCTGCGTTCCCGCCCGGGCCGAGAGCACGAGTTCGGTTGGCTCGTAGAGCGTGACACCGGTCATGGCCTCGGTTGTGAGCAGCGTCTCGGTCTGGAGCGGACGCCCCACACTGCGCTTCGTGCCGCGTCCTATGATCTCGAGGGGACGGCCCTCAGCTGCGGCGTCCCGGATCAGGCTGCTCAGTTCTTCCTCGTTCGCGGGCCGGAGTGTGCGCAGATGCATCAGGCGGCCTTCATCGCCGGGCGCGAATCCAGCGGGAACACCTTCGCGGGGTTCAGCAGCCAGTCCGGATCGAACAGAGACTTGACGCGGATCATCTGGTCAAGGTCGGTGGGGGTGAACTGGTCGAGCATCAGATCGCGTTTCTCGATGCCGACGCCGTGCTCTCCCGTCAGGCACCCGCCTAGCCGGACGCAGAGCTTCAGGATCTCCGCGCCGCATTTCTCGACTTTTTCGATCTGAGCGGCGTCGTTCGCGTCGTAGAGGATGAGCGGATGCAGGTTGCCGTCGCCCGCATGGAAAATATTGGCGACCTTGAAGCCATGGCGGGCGCAGATCTCACCGACTTTGACCAGCGCTTCGGGCAGTTTCGACAGCGGGATCACGCCGTCCATACACATGTAGTCCGAGATGCGTCCCATCGCGCCGAAGGCCGCCTTCCGGCCTTTCCAGATCAGGAGGCTCTCCTCTGCCGAGCCGCTGGCGCGAAAGGTGCTGGGCTCATGGCGGTCCGCGATCTCCCGAATGCGCGCCGTCAGCCCGTTTATCTCATCCTCGGTGCCTTCGACCTCCACGATCAACAGCGCCTCGACGTCGAGCGGATAGCCTGCGTGCGCGAAGGATTCGCAAACCTCGATCGCGGGCTTATCCATGAACTCAATCGCGACGGGCACGATTCCGGCGGCGATGATCGAGGCGACGCACGCGCCCGCTTCCGCCGAGGAGCCGAACCCGATCAGCATGGGACGCGCGCCCGCCGGCGTCGGCACAAGGCGTAACGTGGCCTCGGTGATGATGCCGAGCTGGCCTTCCGAGCCGGCGATCAGCGCCAAGAAATCGTATCCGGGTGATTCAAGCTGCTTGCCGCCAATCTCGACGACCGCGCCGTCCATCATCACCAGTTTCACGCCCAGCAGATTATTCACCGTAACGCCGTACCTGAGGCAATGCGCACCGCCCGAGTTCATGGCAATGTTGCCGCCGATCGTGCAGGCGAGCTGGCTGGACGGGTCGGGCGCGTAGAAGAAATCGTCGGGCGCGACGGCGGCGGATATTGCGAGGTTCGTGATCCCGGCCTCGACCCGGGCGGTGCGCGCCAGATAATCGATGTCGATGATCCGTGTCATGCGGGAGAGGCCGATGACGATCGAGTCGCTTAAGGGGAGCGCCCCGCCTGATAGCGAGGTGCCTGCCCCGCGCGGCACGATCTTGATCCCGTTCCGGTGCGCGTAGGCGAGGAGTGCGCTGACCTCGGAAGTCGATTGCGGCAGGACCACCGCAAGCGGCGTCTGCCGATAACAGGTGAGCGCGTCTGTTTCGAACGCCTTCAACCCGTCCGCATCGCCGATGACTCCGGCCGGTCCGATCATGGCGCTGAGATCGCGCAGGATGGTCTTCCGACGCGCGAGCACGGTCTGGTCGGGTTCAGGAAGGGAAAGAGACATGGCGACACTCTAGATCACGGTGAACCTGGATTGAATCAATCGAATTCATGAACTCATCGGATTCAATGGCGCAATGTGTCGGAAATCCGCATTCACGGTTTCGTGCGTACTTCGGCTGGCGGGACCGCCACAAACTGCGAAAAAACAGCGCCCGTCCGGAACTGCCGGATTAGAATTAATCTATTTTGGCAAGCCCGCTGGCACTTTTGATGAATTCTAAGCGTTGTAACAGCCGTGCCGGGGGAACCGGCCGGAAGCGCAGGAGGAAGCTTTGACATTCAGGAATTCGGTTTCGGTAGCTGTAGCGGCGTTTGCGCTTGTTGCAATGACTGGCTCGGCCAACGCCCAGGACCCAGCCGCGGGCGAAAAGGCCTTCGCCAAATGCAAGGCTTGCCACGCGGTCGGCGCGGGCGCGGCCAACAAAATCGGCCCGCAGCTCAATGGCGTAGTGGGGCGCAAGATCGCTTCCGTCGAGGGCTATCAATATTCCCCGGCCATGATGAAAATGGCTGAAAAAGGGGCTTGGACGCCCGAACTGCTCGAACAGTATCTGGCGGACCCCAAAAAGGTCGTCCCCGGTACGAAAATGGTCTTTCCGGGGATCAAGAAACCCGATGAGCTGAAGAATCTGATCGCCTATCTCCAAACGCAGAAATAAGCGCTTTCATCCGTCTTCGCGGAAGCGCCCGGTTCGCAACAGCGTGCCGGGCGTTTTGTTGCCTGACGCTTGTTGCATCGCGCCTACCGATCCATGGTTGGTATGGAAGGACTCGTGTATGGCCATTGCGGCAACCACACAGGTGCAGGAGAAGCGGCCAAGCGTCGGACTGTTCGTCACGTGTCTCGTCGATCTTTGGCGCCCGAGCGTCGGGCTGGCCGCCGCAACACTCCTGCAGCAGGCCGGTTGCGATGTGACGGCGCCTGCACAGCAGACCTGTTGCGGCCAACCGGCCTACAGCGCCGGCGACGCCGGGGACGCTTGCGACATCGCACGGAAGGTCATCTCACTGTTCGAGGGGTTCGATGCGGTCGTCGCGCCGTCCGCCTCCTGCGCGGCCATGATTAAAGTGCACTATCCGCGCTTGCTCTCGGAGGACGCAGGTTGGTCGCCCCGCGCGGTCAGGCTCGCAGCCAAGACCTATGAGCTGACATCCTACCTTGTGCGTACACGGAATTTCACGCCAGATTCTGCCGCTGGATCGCGGCGAGTCACGTTCCACGATTCCTGCTCGGCGCTGCGCGAACTCGGCATTCAGACCGAGCCGCGCGCGCTCCTAGCAAAAGTGCGAGGCATCGAGTTCGTGGAATGCGCCGATCGCGAAATCTGCTGCGGCTTCGGCGGCGCCTTCGCAGTGAAATTTCCGGAAATATCGGGCGCGATGGTCGCGGCGAAGACGGCGCGCATCAAGGAAACGGGCGCGGATTGTGTCGTCTCGGCAGATCTCGGTTGCCTGCTTAACATTGCGGGCCGTCTCGCGCGGGAGGGCTCCGCCATTGAGGCGCGCCACATCGCCGAATTGTTGGCCGGGGCTGACACGTCCCCGATCGGGCGGCCGCGCGAATGACGCGTCCGCGTCCGTTTAGCGAGAACGCGAAGCGCGCGCTCGCCGATGCCCAGCTTCAGCGCGCACTGTCGAATGTCGGACGCGGCTTCGTTGCCAAACGCGCATTGGCCGTCGCCGCATTGCCGGAGTTCGATCTTCTGCGCGACGAGGCCGTTTCGACCAAGGATCATACGCTCGCCCATCTCGATCTTTACCTCGAAGCATTCGAGGCGGCGGCCACGGGGCTCGGATCGGAGGTGCATTGGGCGCGCGACGCTGCCGCTGCGCGGGCCGTTGTGCTGGATATCTGCCATCGCTCCGGCGCGAAGAAGATCGCCAAAGGCAAGTCGATGGTGTCGGAGGAAATCGGCCTCAACCCCGCTCTCGATGCTGCCGGTCACCAGGTGATCGAAACAGATCTCGGCGAGTACGTGATCCAGCTTCGGCGCGAGACGCCCAGCCACATCATCGCGCCCGCGATCCATCTGAATCGCGAACAGATCGCGGACGATTTCCGCAAAGCGCATGCCGAACTCCACCCTTCCCGTTTCCTCGACGATGCCGAGTCGCTGGTCGCGGAAGCGCGGCAGCGGCTGCGCGCGGAGTTTCTTTCGGCCGATGTCGGCATCACCGGCGCAAATCTGCTGATCGCCGAAACCGGCCAGTCTGTGATCGTCACGAACGAGGGAAACGGCGATCTGACGCAGACGCTTCCGCGCGTCCAGATCGTCATCGCCTCGATCGAGAAGGTCGTTCCCACGGTCGAGGACGCCTGCACGATCCTGAGGCTGCTGGCCCGTTCGGCCACAGGGCAGGACATGTCCTGCTACACAACGTTCTCGGTCGGGCCGCGACGAGAAGGCGATCCGGATGGCCCCCTCGAGACACATGTCGTTCTGATCGACAACGGCCGAACGGAGATGCTCGGCAACGAATTCCGCGACATGCTCCGCTGCATCCGCTGCGGGGCATGCCTCAACCATTGCCCCGTCTATGCGACGGTGGGCGGCCATGCCTATGGCGGCGTCTATCCTGGTCCGATGGGCGCCGTGCTGTCGCCGGCGCTATTGGGGCTGGCGGCCCATTCCGAGCTGCCGGCCGCGACGACCGCGTGCGGCCGCTGCGCCGATGTCTGTCCGATGCGCATCCCACTGCCGGACCTTATGCGCCGGTGGCGGATCCGAGCTTTCGCGGCGGGCGATGTGCCCTGGTTTCAGCGTAACTCAGTCCGGACCTGGGCGGCGATCGCCAAGCGGCCACGTTTGTACCGAGCGCTGATGAGCGTGCTGATCCCGCTGCTCGGCATCCTCGGACGCAAGGGGACGCTGCCGCGCCTTCGCATGACGGACCCGTGGGGAACAGCGCGCGATCTGCCGGCGCCGGAAGGCCGCACCTTCATGCAGTTGTGGCGGGGGAAAAAATGACCGGCGCGATGGACCGCGAGACGATTCTGGGCCGTATCCGGCGGGTTCGCGAATCGTACAGGAACGATCCCGCCCGCGCCGAAATTGTCCGTCAGCGGATCGCAGACAGGCCGCGAAGCGTGCTGCCGGCGCGCGCGCAACTGCGCGGTACTGTGCGGCTCTCGGCACTGGAAAAACGTCTGCGGGATAACGGCGCAACGGTCTCGCGTGCCTCGGCGGGAGAAGAGATCGTCATGCAGATCAAGAGCCTGTTGCGGGAACGCGGCCCGCGGCTGAGGCTCGTCACGGGCGCTGATCCCATTTTTGCTGATCTTCCGTGGGACGTTGCTCCCGACGTCGAACGCCGAATTGCAGCCGGAAGCGATGTGCCATCCTTGGTACATGCGCCGGCGGCCGCGGCCGAAACTGGAACGCTGTTCGTCGTGTCCGGCCGGGATAATCCGACAACTCTCAGTTTTCTGCCGGATATCGTCTTTGTCCTGCTTCGGGCGTCGGACGTGCTTCCGTCCTACGAGGACGCGTTCGACCGGTTGAGATCGCTGTGCGGCGCGGAATGGCCGCCGCGCGCGATCAATCTGATCGGCGGTCCTTCGCGTTCTGCGGACATCGAGCAGACGATTGTGTTCGGCGCGCACGGCCCTCGCGCGCTGCACGTCTTTCTCTGGAAGGACGCGTCTACCGCCGCGAAATCCGGTCCCAGAAAAGGATCAGCGCGATATCGGTAACCGCGACGAACAGGAAGGCGGCGGCAATCCAGCGGCCGGTCGTTGCATCGACGCCGATCTGGGGCGCGAACAGGAAGAAGAGCAGGCCCAGCGCCGCGCTCGTTAGCGCGGCGATGCCGAAGACGTACTTTGCCGCACGGTTGCTGGCCAGCGGCTGGTTCAGTTCAAGCGCCATGGTCGTCCCCCGTTTGCGCTCGCGGCGTCTTCCTGCGGCGAGGTTTGCCCATCGTCTGTTTGGCATGACTAGAGCATGATGCCGAAAAGTGTGAAGCGGTTTTCGGACGACATCATGCTCAAATTTTCGAATCCGATCACATCGTGATCGGGCGCGCTGGAGAAGGGCTTCGCGTTCGAGGCTGAAATCGCTGTTGATCCAGTCCTGTTCGAGGCGCCGCAGCATGGCGCCGATTTGTGGCCCCGGCGCGAAGCCGAGCTGCATCAGATCATAACCGGTCACGGAAAATGCGGGCGCCGACCGGTGATCGGGCAGTTCTGCCAGCGCGCGCCACGCGGCGTCCTCGGGCGTTGCGCCGGCGCGGGTCCAGGTCATGAGAACCGCCCGGCGCCAGGCATCGGGGCCGAGATCGTAGAGCGCCCGGCGGGCCTCTCGCCCATCCATCGCGGCATCAATGTTCCCGGCTCGAGCGGCGTCTCGCAGCACCCGGCGTTCGGCATTGGACAGATTGAAGCGGCGGGCGAGACGGCCCGCGTCCTCTTCGACATAGAGAGCGAGTGCAGCCAGCCTCAGCATCGGATCGGCTGGAGCGGCCAGTGCATTCTCGATCGCGCAAAGTCGCGCCAGATGTCCGAGTTTCGGCGCCTGCGTGAGGAGCGCGACGAGAAGGCCATGGTCGAACATCAGATCGATTGCGCGCATCGCGCCGTTAGCGGCAAGCAGACGCACGAATTCGGCGTGGACCCGCTCGACGGAGAGGAACGTAAGCCCGGATCGCAGCCGGACGCAGGCCATCAGGCCGTCCGTATCGGGAGTCGATCCCGCAATTTCAGCGTAGAACCGGAATAGGCGCAGGATGCGCAAATAGTCTTCGCGGATCCGGTCCTTCGGATCGCCGATGAAACGGATGTGTGGCGGAAAGAGATCGGCATAGCCGTCCAGCGGATCGAAGACCTTGCCGTCCGCCGAGGCATAGAGCGCATTGATCGTGAAATCGCGCCGCATCGCGTCAGTTTCCCAGTCGCCACCGAAGGCGACCTTCGCGCGCCGCCCAAAAGTTTCGACATCTTCCCTGAGCGTGGTGACCTCGAACGGCTTGCCGTCGGCGATCACCGTCAGCGTGCCATGGTCGATGCCGGTCGGTGCGACGCGGAGCCCGGCGGCCTTCGCGAGTTCGGCGACCTTGTGCGGATGCGCGGTGGTCGCCAGATCGACGTCGCGCACGGTCCGGCCCATCAGCGCGTCTCGCACCGCCCCGCCCACGGCGCGCGTCTCAATGCCGGAACCGTTCAGGATATCCATCACGCGCCGCGTCGCGGGCCGCAAAAGGAATTCCGCATCGGCAAGCGAAGGGAGCGCGTTGTCGGCGTCTTCGCCCATGGCGGTCAGTCGAACTGGCCGGGTTTCAGGACACCCTCTTCAAACACCGCGGGGCTGTACTGGCGCTCCGTGCCGAACCCTCCGAACGCGATCAAGACCGCCATCGCCACCACGACCAGAGCAAAGCCGGTGGCGATCAGGGCAAGAAACGGAGCGTTGCCCCAACTGTCGTTGGCGCCCGCCCGCGTGCGCAGCCAGATTGCGTACGCAATGAAGGGCAGCGCGAACATGAAGAGGTCGATCAGGACGACACGCCACATCAGCCATAGAGCCTTTCGCGCATGTGCCGGAGAATGCCGGCGGTCGCACCCCAGATATAGCGATCGCCGAACGGAATCGTATGAAATATGCGTCGGGTGCCGCGCCATTCGCGGTTCTCGGTCGCATAGTTTTCTTCGGACATGAGAAAGCGCAGCGGCGCCTCGAAAGTTTCGACGACTTCGAAAGCATCGAGAATCAGCGACAGCGGCGGACGAACGATGGCGAGAACCGGCTCGATCTGGTAGCCCGTGCCTGTGCGCCAGGAATCGAGCCGCCCGAGGATCTCGATACGCTTCCGATCAAGACCGATTTCCTCCTGCGCTTCGCGAAGCGCCGCCTCGACGGGTGAGGCGTCAGTTGCTTCGATCTTGCCGCCGGGGAATGCGATCTCGGCTGCATGCGCGGGGAGATGCGCAGTACGCACGGTGAAAAGAACGGTCGCCTCCGGCGCGCGATCGATCACGGGAACGAGCACGGCGGCGGCGCGAAGGCTCGCGGGATCGAGCGCCACGTAATTTTCGTTGATCGCGGCTTCGCCCGGGCAAACGCGGACCTCACCCAACGCTGCGGTGGCACGCCGGCGCAGATCATCCGCCGTATAGTCCGTCATCGGATCATGCGGGTTCATCGATCCGGAATGTCTGTCCATCGCTCGTCACGCGGCCGTTCTCGGCGAGCTCCGCAAGCTCGTAATAGACGGCGCGGGTCAGCCTTGCGTCGAGCCGCCCGCGCACGCGCAAGTAAGGCTTGCCGCCGCGCACCGCGATCGGATGGTCCGCGCCGGCCGTCACCTCGTCTCCAACATTGGTCGTGAACACGAGGCGCTGGTCCTCGCCCGATCCCTCCACGCGCATGGCGACGGCGAGGAACGGCGCATCGACGACATGGATGACGATCTTCTCGACCGGCGTGACGAGGTAGTGCTTGCCGTCCTCGTCCTTGCGCAGGACGGTCGCGAACAGCCTGACCAGACGTTCGCGAAGGATCGGATCGCCTTGGTGCCGCCAGACTCCGTCGCGGTCGATGGATAGCCCGACGTCGCCGCAGTGATCCGGGTTCCACTGTTCGACCGGCGCGGGGCCGCGCGCGCCCGGCTCGGGTAGCCTGTGAGCAAGGTCGAGCAGCGACGATCCGCCTTGCGCCTCGGTTGGTTTGGAAGATGCCATTCAAGATTACGGTGCTGTAAGCTGGACAACAGATTTGTGACCGCCCGCCTGCGACTTTCGCTGGGGCGCATAGACTCGGAGTGTATATTCCCGGCCATGGCAAGCATCAGTCAAACTGACACGCATCTCCTCGACAAGCTCGACGAGACCGTAGGAAAAATCGCCGCAATCCGTGAAGCGACCGGCACCGTCATTTTCGGACAGGAGCGCGTGATCGATCTCACGCTCGTCACCCTTCTGGCCGGCGGCCATGCGCTGCTCATCGGCGTACCCGGTCTCGCCAAAACGATGCTGGTTGAGACGCTGTCTTCCGTTCTCGGGATCGACGCCAAGCGTATCCAGTTCACGCCTGACCTGATGCCGTCGGACATCGTCGGCTCCGAAGTTCTTGAGGAGACTGCCGATCGCCGGCGCGCGTTCCGCTTCGTCAAGGGCCCGGTCTTCACGCAACTTCTGATGGCGGACGAGATCAATCGCGCGAGCCCAAAAACCCAGTCGGCGCTGCTGCAGGCGAAGCAGGAGCACCATGTGACGGTCGCGGGAGAACGTCATGACGTGCCGAAGCCCTTTCATGTGCTCGCGACCCAGAACCCGCTGGAGCAGGAAGGCACCTATCCGCTCCCTGAAGCACAGCTCGACCGTTTTCTGCTGCAGGTCGACGTGTCCTACCCCGACGAGGCCGCAGAGCGGAAGATGCTCTACGCCACGACGGGCAATGAGCAGCGCACGCTGAAGGCGATCTTCTCGGCGAACGAGTTGATGATGGCGCAGCGCATGGTGCGCCAGATCCCCGTCGGCGAGCAGGTCGTCGATGCGATCCTGAAGCTCGTGCGCTCCGCGCGTCCGGGCGAGGGCGCGTCCAGTGAAACTGACCGGCTGATCGCCTGGGGCCCCGGCCCGCGCGCCTCGCAGGCGCTGATGCTCGCCGTCCGGGCCAAGGCGATGCTGGAGGGAAGGCTCGCGCCATCCGTCGACGACGTGGTCGATCTCGCCGAGCCCACCCTCAAGCACCGCATGGCGCTGACTTTCGCGGCGCGCGCCGAAGGGGTCCAGTTGCCCGACATCATCGGCCGGCTGGTCGAGCCGCTGAAGTGAGTTCCGTCGCGGCAAGCCTCGGGGCGATGGCTGCGCGTTTCGATCCCGAGCACCGGGAGAGCGAAGCGCATGCGCTGGCCGCGCGCGTCCCGGCGCTTCTGGTCGAGGCGCAGCGCGTCGCGCACACCGTTTCGCACGGCATCCACGGGCGCAGGCGCGCGGGTCCCGGCGAGACGTTCTGGCAATTCCGGCATTTTGAGAACACCGACCCGCGCTCGGGGATCGACTGGCGGCGTTCGGCGAGTTCCGATCATCTCTTTGTCCGCGAGCGGGAGTGGGAAGCGGCTCACACAGTCTGGTTCTGGATCGATCATTCGGAGTCCATGCTGTTCCGTTCCTCCCTGTCGAAGGTCATGAAGGCCGATCGCGCCCTCGTTCTCGGATTGGCGATGGCGGAATTGCTGGCGCGGGGCGGAGAGCGCGTCGGCTCCATCGGCGGCATGCCGGTGTCGGGGCGCTATGCGACTCGCAGGCTGGCCGAGCACTACGCCCGCGAGGCAGGCCGGCCCGAAAGTCTGCCGCCCTCTGTGGCGCTCAGCAGATGGTCGGCCTGTCTCCTGTTCAGCGATTTTCTTGAGCCCGTACCGGAGACCGCGGCGGGGCTGCGGACGCTTGCTGCACAGGGCGTGCGCGGCCATCTCATCCAGATCATGGATCCCGCGGAGGAAACGCTGCCCTACGAGGGACGTACGGAATTCGCCGCCAGCGAAGGCCGCGACCGCTTCATCGCCGGCCGCGCCGAGACGCTGCGCGACCAGTACCGCGCGCGCCTCGCCGCCCATCGCGATGCGCTTCGCGAGGAAACCCAGCGCATCGGCTGGTCGTTTCTTATTCATCGGACCGATCGTCCCCCCGAAGAACCGTTGCTCGCGCTGCATAACCGGCTCGCCGGCCTCGAAAGCAATTACCGGGCGCGCGCGTCGAGCGCGTGGGCCGAAGCCTCGGTGGGCGGAGACGTGCAGGCATGATGGCGCTCGGTCCGCTGGGCTTCCTGTCGCCGATGCTGCTGGCGGGGCTGCTCGCGCTGCCGGCGATCTGGTGGCTGCTGCGCATGACGCCACCCCGGCCGAACCAGGTCGTGTTCCCGCCGACGCGGCTTCTCAAGGATCTCGAAACGCAGGAGCAGACGCCGGCGCACAGTCCGTGGTGGCTGACGCTGCTGCGCATGCTGCTCGCTGCCCTCGTAATCTTCGCGCTGGCGAAGCCGGTCCTCAATCCTGACCGCGAGGCGCTTGGCGGCACGGGGCCGCTGCTGCTCGTGATAGACAATGGCTGGGCCTCCGGCGCGGGTTGGGACCGCATGCGCGATGCGGCGCAATCCTTTATCGGCCGCGCCGGGCGCGACGATCGTACCGTTATCCTCGCGCCGACCGCGAACCCCGAAACACTCACAGATCCGCTGGCGGCCGACGAAGCGAACGACCGGCTGGAGGGCATCGGGCCGCTTCCCTATGCGCCGGATCGCGCGGGCCTTGCGAAGCGCCTGACCGACAAGCTGAAGAACCAGAGCGGCTTGGCCGTCGTCTTTCTTTCCGACGGGCTGGACCACGGCAACGCCGGCGCGCTGACGGACGTGTTGGCGAAATTCGGAACACTGACGACACTGCGCCCCGGTCCGCAGGAAGCCGCGCTCGGCCTCCGCGCCACGAGCGGCAAAGGCGAGCTCGAGGGCCTTGTGCTCAATCCGTCCGGCGGCGCGCGCGAAGGCGCGGTCGTGGCGCTGAGCGCACGCGGCGAGCGGCTGGCCGAAGCGCCGTTCGCGTTGCAGGCCGGCGCGCGCGAGGCGGCGGCAAAGATCGATCTTCCGCTCGAAATCCGCAATCTGGCGGCGCGTCTCGAAATTGAGGGCGAGCGATCGGCCGGCGAGGTCTCGCTGCTCGACGCAAGGTCTCGCTGGCGGCGGGTGGGGATCATTTCGGGCGAAGCGGCGGAACTGAACCAGCCGCTCCTCTCGCCTCTCTATTATGTCGAGCGCGCGCTCCGGCCCTACGCCGATCTCGTGCCTTCGCGCGATCCCAATCTCGTTCATGCCGTCGACCAGATGGAGAACGAGAAGGTCACATCGCTCATCCTCGCCGATGTCGGCAAGCTCCCCGAAGACGCGGTGAAGAAGCTCCGCACCTTCATCGATGAGGGCGGCGTGATCGTGCGTTTCGCCGGACCGAAACTCGAGCAGGGCGGCGACGCGCTGATGCCGGTGGCGCTGCGGGCTGGCGGACGATCGCTCGGCGGCGCTCTGTCCTGGTCGACACCGCAGCCGCTCGCGCCATTCGAGGAGGGCGGACCCTTCGCGGGACTTGCCGTTCCGGAGGACGTTACTGTCACGCGCCAGGTGCTTGCCGATCCCGCCGCGATTGGGCAGGCGCTGGTTTGGGCGCGGCTCGCCGACGGCACGCCGCTGGTGACAGCGAGGCAGCAGGGCGACGGCTGGCTCGTCCTGTTCCATGTCACGGCCAATTCCGACTGGTCCAACCTGCCGCTGTCG
>JBKJVQ010000281.1:0-5241 GCA_046717125.1 Methyloligellaceae bacterium | reverse complement strand
GGACGATTGGTTTATTTCGCCGTCACTCTTCCCATTCGAGCTCTGAAAACGCCGCGTTCGCATTGCGCTCGTGAAACGAATCGCCGAGTTGCCAGCTCTTCGCCTCGTCGGACGCGGCCCCCTTGGCGTCGCCGATCTCAGCGCCTTGATCGAGGAGCCGGCGGACGTCGTCCGCCAGTGCCGTGAGATACGCCTTCTGACTTTCGAGCGCCTCCGGCCACCGGGCGGAACTTGGACCATGCCCCGGCACCACGCGAGTGACGCCCCGCAACGCCTCGAGCTCGGGAATCACTTTGAGCCATCCCGTCAGGCTCCCGTCGACAACCGGGATATGCTCCATGAAGACGAGGTCACCTGCGAACAGCATGCCCGTTTTCGTGTCGACCGCGGTCAGGTCGTTGTCCGTATGGCCGGCCCGGTGCGCCGTCAGAAGCAGTGTCCGACCTCCCAGATCGATGCTGCGTTCGTCCTCTACGGTTTCGGTGGGCGCGACGATCGTTGTGCGGCCGAAGCGTTCCTCGCCGATGAGCCTGCGGTTTACGTCGAGATAATAGTCGCCGCGGGCCGCCAAAGCCGCGGGCAAGCGCCGGTGTCCGATGAAAGCGGGTTTTTCTGCAGCGAAGGCGGCGTTACCGAGCACATGGTCCGGATGAACGTGCGTGTTGATGACGTAGCGGATGGGCTTGTCGGTGATGCGCCGGATCGCGGCCTTGAGGCTGAGCCCATCGCATATGCTGCCGCCGCTATCGATCACGGCAACCGCGTCGTCGCCAACGACGAAGCCGATATTGGCGATGGCGTTGCCATTGCCAGGGGCTGCGATCGCAACTTCGCCCCTACGGACATGAATGCCCGGCGCGACTCCCTCGAGCGTCGCCGGAGCAGGATTCGGGATGCAACCCGGGTCATTGCTGAAAGCGGGAGATGCGGCTCCTGCAGTCAATAAAACGAACGCGAATGTGACTTTAGGGGCGCACTGGTTCACGGCTGCGGCCCCTCGGGACATGGCTCTTTCATATGTCCGAAAGTAGTATCGAATCGCGGCCGATCAACTCAGCCGGACAGACTGCTACCTCGGGCAAAACATGTCCAAATTTTAGCCTTTCTGTGGCAATGCAATATTTGCGATTGCTTGCAATGATCCGAAAAAGCTCGATATATCAAGTTAGTAGCATTTTGCTGCGACGCGATGCAGGTCAGGGAATTTTTGCCATTTTGACCGGGACTTTTGCCTTGCCCTGCCTGTTCACCGTTATTACAGTGCCCGCCATAAGTTGCGACATGAGTTCGCACTTTGGCCAGTCTCCAAAAGGCTGGACGTCGGGGATCGGGAGGCTTCGCCAAACGAAATCCGATTTAATAAGGGTGGCGTTTGATCGCATGTCTTCAGCCGCGTTTTCTCATTCCTCGACCCCCAAAGTTTTCCGACGCCCGTCCCCCCGCTATGGCGAAATTGACGGTTGTGGGCTTTGCTGCGTCACAGGCTGGGAACCTGCCTTTGCTAGGCCAGGATCATCGACGGGGACTGAAGCCTCGGGAGGCAAACGCGTAAGGAAGGAGACAAACGCATGAAGAAGTTTGTCATGCTCGCGGGCGCGGCTGTCGCGCTTGCCTCTTTCGCAGTGCCGGCTTCGGCAGCGGAAGAAATACCGTTCCTCAAGGGAGCGGGAGCTGACTGGAACACGCCTGCCGGCAACTATGCCGGGTGGCGCTACAGCGAACTGGACCAGATCAACGCGAAGAACGTAGGCAACCTGCAGGTCGCCTGGACGTTTTCGACCGGCGTTCTGCGTGGTCATGAGGGCAATCCTCTCAAGATCGGGAACAATCTCTTTGTTCACACGCCGTTCCCGAACAACGTCTATTCGTTGAATCTGGCCGACGGTACGATCAACTGGAAGTATGAGCCGAAGCAGGATCCGGACGTCATTCCGGTGATGTGTTGCGACACGGTCAACCGTGGCGTGGCCTATGGCGACGGCAAGATCATCCTTCACCAAGCCGACACGTCTCTCGTCGCTCTGAATTCGGAAGACGGCAAGGAAGTCTGGAAGGCCGTAAACGGCGATCCCAAGAAGGGCGAAACCGGCACGTCTGCTCCGCTCGTCGTGGGCGATATGGTCTATGTCGGTATCTCGGGCGGCGAATTCGGCGTCCAGTGCCACGTGACCGCCTACAATATGGCCGACGGCAAGATGGCTTGGCGCGGCTACTCGGTAGGTCCCGACGATCAGCTTCTCGTCGACGAGAAGACCACAGATCTCGGCAAGCCGATCGGCAAAGACTCGTCACTGAAGACCTGGGAAGGCGATCAGTGGAAGATCGGCGGCGGCTGCACATGGGGCTGGCTGTCTTACGATCCCGAGGCCAATCTGGTCTATTACGGATCGGGCAACCCCTCCACGTGGAACCCGGCTCAGCGTCCTGGCGACAACAAGTGGTCGATGACCATTTTTGCGCGTGACGCCAAGACCGGCATGGCCAAGTGGGTCTATCAGATGACGCCCCACGACGAGTGGGACTATGACGGCGTCAATGAGATGATCCTCGCGGACATCCCCGTGAAGGGCAAGGAGCGCAAGACCCTCGTGCACTTCGACCGTAACGGCCTAGGATATACCCTGGACCGCATCACGGGCGAGCTGCTCGTAGCCGAAAAGTATGACCCCGTCGTCAACTGGACGACTGGCGTCGACATGGATCCGAAGTCCGAGAACTATGGCCGTCCGGCCGTGGTGGACAAGTACTCGACCGAAAAGCAGGGCGAGGACGTGAACTCGACCGGCATTTGCCCGGCCGCTCTTGGTACCAAGGATCAGCAGCCTGCGGCTTATTCGCCGAAGACCAAGCTGTTCTATGTCCCCACCAACCACGTCTGCATGGACTATGAGCCTTTCCGTGTCTCGTACACGGCCGGCCAGCCTTATGTCGGCGCGACCCTGAGCATGTATCCGGCTCCTGGTGGCAATCACATGGGCAACTTCATCGCGTGGGACGCTGGCGAGGGCAAGATCGTCTGGTCGAACAAGGAACAGTTCTCGGTATGGTCGGGCGCTCTGGCCACCAACGGCGATGTCGTTTTCTACGGCACGCTCGAGGGCTACCTGAAGGCGGTCGATGCGAAGTCGGGCAAGGAACTGTACAAGTTCAAGACCCCGTCGGGCATCATCGGCAACGTCAACACCTGGGAGCATGACGGCAAGCAGCAGGTTTCGATCCTGTCCGGCATCGGTGGCTGGGCTGGCATCGGCCTGGCGGCTGGCCTGACGGATCCCACCGCCGGTCTCGGCGCTGTGGGTGGCTATGCCGGCCTGAACAAGTACACCCGCCTGGGTGGTTCGCTGACGGTGTTCGAGCTGCCGAAGCAATAACGGCAGACTGACCCTGACAAACGGCCCGGCAACGCAAAACGCGTTGCCGGGCATTGGTTTGAGAACTTTGCGCACGCGCGTGCGTTTCATGTCGGAGCGAAAATGGCGCTGTCGGTCATGAGCTCTGCCGACCTCTTTCAATCACAGAACAAAAAACGGATCAGGTATGAGGAAACCTCTTGTGAGTGTCGCGGCCGCGCTTCTTTTGTCGGCTGCATCTTTTCAGGTCATCGCCCAGGAAGGTGAGAAGCCCGCGCAAGCTCCGGCGGCTCAACCACCTGCGGCTCAACCTGCTCCTGCCGGTGACGCCGCCAAGCCGGCCGCTCCTGCGGCTCAGCCCGCTCCTGCGGCGCAGCCTGCGCCTGCGGCTCAACCCGCTCCTGCAGCCGATCCGGCCGAGCCAGCCGCTCCTGCTGCGGCCCCCGCGGGTGAGGCTGCGGCTCCCGCCGCGCCAGCCGCCAGCGGCGCTGAAGGAGCTCCAAAGCCGGAGAGCAAGGTCCTGGAAGGCGCCGATATTCCGGACGCGAGCCAGCGCAAGCCTGTCGAGTCGCACAAGGAGGCGCAAAAGCAGGGGCCGGACGAGTTCGGCAAATACACGACGGCCGATGGCGAGCCGACTTACAACATCAAGGAAGACGGCACGGTAGATTGGTATACGTATGGCGGCTTTCGCCTCTATCACGCTGAGTGCCACGCTTGTCATGGTCCTGAGGCGATGGGATCGACCTTCGCGCCGGCTCTTATGAACTCACTCAAGACTCTGACCTACGCACAGTTCATGGAGACGGTGTCCAGTGGCCGCAAGCGCGAAGGCGCCAGCGGAAACTCCGTCATGCCCGCGTTCGGTACGAACGTGAACGTTATTTGCCATATCGATGAGCTGTACGCGTACCTCAAGGCGCGTGCGGATGGCGTGCTTCCGCCGGGCCGTCCGGCAAAGAAAGAGGACAAGACCGAGGCGTTCAGGAAGCAACTGGAGGAGTGCGGTGGTACTGGATAAATTGAAATCGAAGTGCGGCTTGGCGATGAAAGCAGTCGGCGGGGCCGTCGCGGCCCTGCTTGCTTTCGGGGTGCTCCCGTTGTTGGCGCAGACCGCCGATCTGGTGGATCGCGCTGCGCTTAGAGTCTGCGCCGATCCCGCGAACATGCCGTTCTCGAATGCGAAAAAGGAAGGCTTCGAGAACAAGATCGCGGAGTTGCTTGGCACGGAGTTGAAGCTGCCGGTCCTCTACACGTGGTTCCCGCAGGCGACGGGCTTCGTGCGGAATACGCTCAATGCCAAGCGCTGCGACGTCATCATGGGCTACGCCCAGGGCGACACGCTCGTTCAGAACACAAACGCCTATTATCGCACCGCATACGTGATGCTGTACCCGAAGGACGGCCCCCTCGCGGGCGTGAAATCGCTCACCGACGAGAAGCTGAAGGACAAGCGCGTCGGCGTCATCGCCGGCACGCCGCCCGCAAACGCGATGGCGATGGCCGGTCTGATGGGCAAGGCGAAGGGCTACCATTTCGTGGTCGATCGCCGGTATGAGTCGCCGGCGGAGGAGATGCTCGCGGACTTGAACAAGGGCGAAATTGACGCCGCCGTTCTGTGGGGTCCGATGGGCGGCTTCTATGGGAAGGCTTCGGAAAAGCCGCTTGAGGTCGTGCCGCTGCTGGAAGAGAAGGCGGGGCCGCGGCTCGCCTATCGCATCACCATGGGCGTGCGCAATACCGAGAACGACTGGAAAAACAAGCTCAACGACGTGATCGCGAAGAAGCAGAACGAGATCAACGCCATCCTTCTGGAATACGGCGTTCCGATCCTCGACGAGCAGAATAATCTGATCGCCGCCAGGCAGGGCTGACGCGTCGTTCTACTCAT
>JBKJVQ010000280.1:0-2987 GCA_046717125.1 Methyloligellaceae bacterium | reverse complement strand
GCCGTCAGCATGCGGACAGTCCTTCCGATGCGCGCCGCGATGCTTATCTGGCCGAGCAAGGCTGGCAAATCCTGCGCTTCTGGAACAACGACCTGACGAACAACAGAGACGGTGTCCTGGAGACAATCCTGCACGCGGCTGCCCTCACCCCAGCCCTCTCCCGCAAGCGGGAGAGGGAGTAGCACCGCGCCATTCCGAACCGCCCAGCCCGCGCACGCGTGAAATTAGGGAACCCCTCTCCCGCGGGAGAGGTGCCCGCACAGCGGCCGGGTGAGGGCTCGCCCCTCAAATCTAATCCCCGCCCCAAAAACCTCCCGTAACCTCACCCCATCCCGTCTCCACCCCGGGATGTGCTTCAGACGTCCTGAAGCATGGAGACAGGAGCGGCGCCTGCGCCGGCGTGGTCTGACGATCCGCGCCGCCATGGGCCCTTCCGACCGCGACCCTGGGACGCTCTCTCAAGCGTCCCAGCGCCGTTGGGCTGCAAGCCGGAAAAGGTTCGACCTTTCCGGTGAGACGAGCGCGGCGGGAGCGAGAAAGACGCTGCGCGCGGGGGGCCGGATGGCTGCCCTCAAAAGAATACGGACGCGGCTTTGCGGCGCTCCGCGCCAATCCCCGCCATTTCGCGGGATGCGACGACTGCATGACCGGAGCGCCATGCGCGGCCGGAGGCTTTATGCTGCACAAAGGAAAGGCTTTCATGACCGCAACAACGACCGGAGACGATCTTTTCGCGCAGTGCCCGAATCTGAGCTGCCGCCGGATGCGGCGCTGCCTCAGGGCCGGCGAGGATCTCAGTCTGGATCGGCCCGGGCCTGGCCAGCCATCCGACTGCTCGCCTCGGAAGCTCGCGCGGCTGCACGCCCTGCTGAAAGCGCGCCTGGCTATGCTCGAAGGCGGGGGTGAAGACACCGCAGCCCGAGCGTTGTCCGAGGGACGTTGCCGAGTCTGCGGATCGCCTAACTGATGACCCCTACTGCCACGGCTGGCCCGTCGCCGCGGTCGGGGCCTGGTCTGCGGCCTGGGGGTTGGAGCCGCCGCCGATCTCAAAGATCTGGCGCAGGAAGCCGGGCGCGACCATGGACAGCGGATTGACCAGCACGTTCGGGTCGTCCATCGAGCCCTGCACCGCGAAGGTGATGCCGAACACGCCCTCGCCACGCCGGCCGGAGAGCAGCGGGCCAAGCAGCGGTATGTCGGAGAAGGCGGCGTTCAGGCCGTAGAGCGGGACATAGGTTCCGCCGAGATCGAGCTGGGAGCGGTTGAAATCGACCGTGCCGCGGATGGTCGCGCCGAGCAGCGGGCCGTTGATATAGCTGTCGCCAAGGCGGATCTGCCCGCCGCCGACGCGGAACGGCGCGCGGAGCTGGTCGAAATTCATGCGTGAGCCCGACGGCCGCGGCTGGGCCTGCCGGCCCGGGACCTGGCTATTGGCGTCGGACAGCACTTCGCCCACGACCGCGTCGCTCACCACGACGAAGTTGCGCGCCCACAGCGTGCCGCTGGATTCGCCGGGACCGCCGTCGTCGAGGTTCATTTCCAGTGACGCCTCGCCGCCTTCGATCTTCGAGAAGAAGCCAACAAGGCGGAAGGCGGAGCCAGCGTCGCGGCTTTCGCCCCGCAGCACGCGCTTGTTGCTCGGCCCGCTCAGCGTGAGGCCCAGCGGCGCTCGCCCATTGAGCTGCCCGGCCATGTCGAGCTTCACCAGTTTTCCGTTGCGCGTGCTGGCGCTGAAGCGTGCATCGCGCATGGTCGCGCCGTGATGGCCAAGGACGTTTCCGATCTCCGCGCTGAAATCGAGCTTCGTATCGTCTGGTTTCGACGTCTGAGCCTTATCGGCGGACAGCAGCGAATCGAAGAATTGCCGCCCGTCGAAGCTCGGGCCTTTCGCGCTGACTTCCAGCACGCCGTCGTCGCGCCGAAGGCCGGTGAGCGCAATGTGCGTCTGAAGGTTGAACGAAAAGTCGGGGAACGTGAACGACTTCACGCTCATCGATGGGTCGAGCGACACCAGCCCCTCGATCGCAACCTCGTCGCCGAGAACGCGGACGTTCCTCAGATCGATCGATCCGTCGTCATGCTGGTCGACATCGAATTCGACCTGCGCCGAGACGCCGGACTTCTTGGTCCAGCCGACAGAGGCAAGCGTGACGCCGACATTGGTGAGGTCCGCCTGCAGCCGGACCGACTGCCCCTTGCCGGAATTTCGCTGGAGAAGCAGGTTCAGGGGCACAGGCCCCTTCAGAATGTGATTGACCGGGAGATTGAGCTTGTCGCGGGCCGCTTCATCGAGAACGGCGGAGAGCCGCAGCGGCGGCTGTTTTTCGTCGGGGAGCGTGAAGAAGCGCTGCCAGGCAAGTTTGGTCGGCACACCCTTGATCGAGACTTCGCCCTGCGCCTCGAGCGCGTATTCGGTGAGGTTGATGTCGAGCGCGCCGCCGTCGACGTCGGTCGTGCCGAGCACGTTGTCCGCGGTCACTTCGCTCAGGCGCGTCGCGCCGCGCACGCGAACGTCGGAGAACTTCAAATCGTCGACAAGCGGCATGAAAACCCTGAACGTGCCTTCTGTCCGGCCGCCGAACTGATCGGCCTTCAATCCGACCTGGCTCACATAGCCTAGCGGCTTGTGATCGAGCAGTTCCAGAACCGCCGCTGTCGGCGCGCTCCCCTGAAGCTCGATTTCGCCTTCCACGGGTTTGGGACGCATGTCGTGGATCAGGAATCGTCCGGCCGACAGGTTGATCTCCTGGCCCGACGGCAGCGGCACCGTGCCGCGCGGAGCCTCGAAAAGCATGCCGCGGCCTTCGATTCTCAATTTGCCCTCCGGGGCGAGCAGAGGCGGCATGTGCTCGACATAGCCGATGACGAGATCACTTCCGGTAATCTCGAAATTGAACGCGTCCTCGGCGATGTCTCCGCCTTCGTCGAGCGCGTGCAGCACACCCTCGCGGACATTGATGGAGAATTTGCCGCCGAGAATCTTGCCG
>JBKJVQ010000279.1:0-3242 GCA_046717125.1 Methyloligellaceae bacterium | reverse complement strand
CTGACCTGGCTCGGAGAGGCCTCCGCGATTCTCCTCGCCGACGAGCTGAACGCCCGGGGGCTGGCGGCCATCACCCGTGAAGAGCGCGTCCGTGCCTTCGATCAGCTGCACCTGCCGGTCGCGGCGTCCTTGAGCCGCGCGACGGTGATCAAGGTCGGACAGATCCTCGGCGCGTCGGAAGTGATCGGCGGATCGTTCCGGCTGCGAGGGGACGAATTGACGGTCGAAGCGCACAGCATCCGCATCGATATCGGCCGGCTGCAGCCGGAAGTGGCGGAGCGGGCGCCGCTGACCGAGTTCTTCGCGCTCTACGACCGTATCGCCAGGCGGCTGTCGTCGGGAGCCGCGCGCCGCTCGCCGTCGCCGGCGCCGCCCCCTGCCGGCGCGTTCGAGAACTACATCAAGGGCTTGCTGGCCGAGAGCGCTGCCAGCCAGGCCACGTTCCTCGAAGCGGCCCTCCAGCAGTTTCCCTCCTTCGATCAGGCGCGGCTGGCGCTCTGGGAGGTTCGATACGAGCAGGGGGATCACGCGGCGGCGCTCGCGGCCGTCAAACCGGTGTCCGCCGCATCGCCGCTCGGCCCCCGCGCGCAGCTGCGGGCCGCGGTGTCGCTGCTCGAAGCGAATGACTACGCGGCCGCCGCCGCGACCTTGACGCGGCTCCTCGATCCAGGCATCCTGCAGACGACCACTCCGGCACCGGCCCACCTCGCGCCGGTGCTGAACAACCTCGGCATCGTGCAGCTTCGTCGCGGGGCCGCGGCCGACGCGGGCTCGGCGACGTACTATCTGACGCGAGCCGCCGACGCCGCCCCCGAGAACGCCGATTACCAGTTCAACCTCGGCTACGCCTACATCCTCGATCGCAATTACAAGGCAGCGTTGTACTGGCTGCGCGAGGCCGTGCGCCGCGAAGTGACCGACGGCGACGCCCACTATCTGCTGGCGCTCGCGCTCCAGGCCTCCGGCAGCGAGGTCGAGGCGGCGCGGGAAAAAGATCTCGCGCGGCAGCTCTCGGCGCGTTATGAGGCGACCGACCGCAGCGCACGGGACAAGGCCGATGTGCCTGGCGGACTCGAGCGGCTCCGGACCGATCTCGATTCACCGCGCACGGCGCGGCCCGGCCAGGCGATTGCCAACTCGGCGCAGCGCGAGCAGCGCGAGCTCGCGGCCTTCCATCTCGATCGCGGACGACGGCTGTTCGAGCGGGAGCAGGACCGGGACGCGATGGCGGAGCTCAGACGCGCGGTGTATCTGTCGCCGTACGAAGCTCCGGCGCATCTCCTGATCGGCCGGATTCATCTGCGCGCCGGCCGGCCGGCCGATGCGATCGACGCCCTGAAAATATCGATCTGGAGCGAAGACTCGGCGGCGGCGCGGCTGGCGCTGGCCGAATCCTATCTGTCGACGAAGGACCTCCCGGCGGCACGGACCCACCTCGAACGCGCGCTGGCGCTCGACCCGGCGTCGAACGAGGCGAAGCGGCTGCTCGAGACGATCAAGTGATCGGCGGTCCGAAGATCAAGTAAGGTACGCGACATGGCCGGCTCGAGACAGCGCCGCCGGATGGTGTCTCCCGCAACCGCAGTCTGCCCGCGGCTGGTGGCGCTCGCGATGGTGATCGCCGGCCTGCTGTCGATCGCCTCGCGCCCGGCCGCCCAGCCGCAACCGGCGCCGGTCGTCACCGCCGAGATCGACGGCATCATTCATCCGGTCGCCGCGCAGTACGCCAGGCACGTCATCGATCAGGCGGACGCGGCCGGCGCGGCGCTGGTGGTATTCAGCCTGCGCACGCCCGGCGGACTCGTCGATTCGACGCGCGACATCAACAATGCCATCATCGCGGCCCGCACGCCGGTCGCCGTCTTCGTCGGCCCGTCCGGCAATCGCGCCGCCTCCGCCGGCTTCCTCATCACCATGGCCGCCGATCTCGCGGCGATGGCGCCCGGCACCCATATCGGCGCCGCGCATCCGGTCGCGGGCAACGGCGAGCGCATTGACGAGGTCATGGCAAAGAAAATGACCTCTGACGTCGCCGGCTATGCGCGAACGCTGGCGGCACAGCGGCAGCGGAACGTTGCGCTGGTGGAGCAGGCGGTCACCGAAAGCCGCTCCTACACCGAACAGGAAGCGCTCACTGCCGCGCCACCGCTCATCGATCTCATCGCGTCCGACGTACCCGACCTGCTGCGCAAGCTCGATGGCCGGGCGGTGCGGAGGTTCGACGGCCGGATGGAGACGCTGCGGACGGCGGGAGCGGCCGTTCGCCATATCGGGATGACCCGTTCGCAGCGTGTGCTGAGCGCGCTGGCGCACCCGCAGATTGCCTACCTGTTGCTGACGCTGGGCATGCTCGGGTTGACGGTGGAGTTCTGGACGCCGGGTGCGGTCTTCCCCGGCGTTGCCGGAGGTATTTGCCTGCTGCTGGCGTTCTTCGCCTTCCAGGTCCTGCCCATCAGCTACGCCGGCGTCGCCCTGATTCTGTTCGGGATCGTCCTGCTGGTGCTCGAGCTCAAAGTGATGAGTTTCGGCCTGCTTGCCGCCGGCGGTCTGGTCAGCCTCGTCCTCGGCTCGATGATGCTGATCGACTCGCCGATCCCCGAACTGCAGGTCGGACTGCGTCTCATCATTCCGGTGACGGTCGCGATCGCCGCGATCCTGATGTTCCTCGCGCGACTGGTCGTGCGGGCGCAGCGGGGGGCCGCAACCACCGGGCCTGGCGCGATGGTCGAGGCCACGGGCCGCGCCTTGAGCGCCATCGACCCGGGGGGCGTCGGGCAGGTTCGCGCCTGCGGGGAAATCTGGGCTGCCACCGCCGCCGAGCGCGTGACGGAAGGTGATACTGTGCGCGTCACCGCCGTCGAGGGACTGCTGCTGACCGTTACGCCCGACAGACGGGCAGGGAGTGCCACGTGATCCTGTCGCCGCTGTTGATCATCCCCATCGCCCTCGTGTTGTATGTCCTCAGCTCGATCAAAGTGCTCAACGAGTACGAGCGCGCCGTGGTCTTCCGCCTCGGCAACCTGCTGCCGGAGCCGAAGGTGCCCGGCCTGATCCTGGTGTTTCCCCCGATCGACCGGATGGTGCGCGTCAGCCTCCGCACCATCGTGATGGACGTGCCGCCGCAGGACGTGATCACCCGCGACAACGTGTCGGTGAAAGTGAACGCGGTCGTCTACTTCCGGGTGATTGAGCCGCGCCAGGCGATCGTCCAGGTCGAGAGCTATCACTACGCGACCTCTCAG
>JBKJVQ010000278.1:0-2884 GCA_046717125.1 Methyloligellaceae bacterium | reverse complement strand
CGTCATGTATGGACGGCCCCCTTTCGGCAAGGGCTTTTTGGTGTTTCGGCAGACGTGTCGGGGTGCGGTCATGTATACGGCCTTTGAGTGCGGTCGCTGACCGCTGGCCCTGATGGAATTCGCGGATCGAGTTCCAATCATGCCCGCGCGCTTGATGCGCGATGACGTTACGGAGTGTCTCGATCCCGGTTTCCTGACCGTTTGCCATCACACCAAAGTTGCCCTTTCCGACGGATGGAGCGCGAGCGGGCTGGCGGTGCGCCTCAATTTACGCAGCAGCCGGAACGCTCGCGCGAGCTCGGTATTCCTCTCCCTTGGCCAGCATCGCCCAGATGATGCGGGCGGTCCTGGCGGCCAACGCCACCATGACGACCTTGTAGGGCCGCCGCGCCAGCAGATCGCGCAGCCATGGATCCGTGACGCCGCGCCTCTTCTGATGCAGCAGATAGGCGCTGGCTCCATTGATCAGCAGCGTTCGCAACACGCGGTCGCCCTGTTTGGAGATGCGGCCGACGCGATGCTTGCCGCCGGTGCCGCGATCGCGGCCGGTCAGCCCGATCCAGGCGGCAAAATCGCGTCCGGTGCGGAACATGCGCGCATCGGGCACCTTGGCCAGTACCGTGCTCGCAATCATCGGCCCAACCGCAGGCACAGCCATGAGTCTTCGCGCCTCGCGATCGGCATTGGCCGCGCGGGTGATTTGCTGCTCCAGAGCGCGCTCGGCTGCGTCGAGCGCGTCCCACTGCCGAGCCAGCAGCAACAGAGCGTTGCGCATGAGTTCCGGGATTGCCTCGCTCGGCTGCTCAAGCTGCTGCATCAGCGTGCGCAGCCCCCTCACGCCCTGCGCTGCCACGATCCCGAGCTCGCTCAGCATCCCACGCAGCGAATTCGCGACCATCGTGCGCTGCCGCACCACAAGCGCCCGCGTGTTGTGGACCGCCAGCGTCGCCTGCTGCTCGACGCTTTTGACCGCCACGAAGCGCATCGTCGGCCGGCCGACCGCCTCGCAGATCGCCTCGGCGTCGCGCCCGTCGTTCTTGTTGCGCTTGACATAAGGCTTCACGTAGCGCGGCGGCATCAGCCGAACCTGGTGCCCGTAGCGGCCGATGACGCGGGCCCAATGATGCGCACTGCCGCAGGCCTCAAGCCCAACCAGCGTCGGCGGCAATTGCGCAAAGAACTTCTCGACCTGGCCGCGCCGCAACTGACGCTGCAGCGTCGGCGCCCCCGATGCGCCTACGCAATGCACGTGGAATACGTTCTTCGCGATATCCAATCCAATCATGCTAATCTCGTTCATGGACGGCTCCCTTGTCTGGTGCGTCGACATCACCAGTCTGGCACGATGATGCCGTCGGGGGCCGTCCACCCCATCATGCCCGGGCTTGTTGTATGGCCCGGAGACATCCCCGACGGGTGTTCGGGGACATCCCCGACACATCATCATTGCATGGAATCGGCTCAGGGAGGCCTCCATGCCTTGGAAAGAGGTGTCGAAGATGGACGAGCGGCGAGAGTTTGTCCGGCTGGCGATGCAGGAAGGGGTGAACCGTCGCGAGCTGTGCCGGCGGTTCGGCATCCATCCTGATACGGGGTACAGGTGGCTCGGCCGATGGACCGCCAAGGAAGACCTTACGGATCGTTCGCGCCGGCCGCATTCGAGCCCGAGCCGAACTGAAGCGGCGATCGAGGATCGCATCGTGGCCTTGCGCGATGCTCATCCGGCGTGGGGCGCGCGCAAGATCATGCACTGCTTGAAGCGCGCTGGGGCGGCCTGTCCGGCGCCTTCGACGGTGCACGCGATTCTGCGCCGGCACGGGCGGATCGTTGAGCCGCCGGGTGGCGCTGCGGCCCATCTGCGCTTTGAGAAGCCCGAGCCCAACCAGCTCTGGCAGATGGACTTCAAGGGTCACATGCCGCTTACAGGCGGTGGGCGATGCCACCCCTTGACCGTGGTGGACGACCATTCGCGCTACAATCTTTGCCTTGCGGCCTGCGCCGACGAGCGGCGCAGCACCGTGCAAAATAAGCTGGAACAGACCTTCCGCCGCTATGGCCTGCCGGAGGCCTTCTTCGTCGACAATGGCAATCCTTGGGGGGATTCTTCCGGCCAGCGCTGGACCAAGTTCGCCGTGTGGCTGCTCAAGCTTGGCGTCGACGTCCTGCATAGCCGGCCCTACCATCCGCAGAGCCGGGGCAAGAACGAGCGCTTCCACCGCACGCTCAAGGCCGAGGTGTTCGCCTTGCGGCGCTTCCACGATCTGGCCGAGGTGCAGCACGCCTTCGACGACTGGCGGACAGTCTACAATCTCGAACGCCCGCACCAGGCGCTCGATCAGCAGGTGCCGGCCAGCCGCTTTCGGTCGAGCCTCCGCTCGATGCCGGACCGCCTGCCGCAGGTGCGATACGACGAGCACGAGATCGTGCGCATCGTCCCCGCCACCAAGGACTACATCAGCTTCAAGGGACGGCGCTGGCTCGTTCCCAGAGCATTCCGCGGCGAGCACGTTGCCATCCGGCCGCTCGACACCGATGGCCGCTACGGCGTCTTCTTCGGTGCCCACCAAATCGCAAACATCGACTTGACCCAAAACAAAAGTGTCGGTGATGTCTCCGGACAGGTGTCGGCTATGTCTCCGGGCTAAACATCAAGCCCGCGCATGACGCGGTGCGTGGTTCGGAGGATGAGCAGACATGAGCAAAAAACTACCTGACGACCTGGAGAGATTCCGCGACAGCTACGTCGAGATGTTCGGCGCGCTGCCGCCGCTGC
Source organism: Methyloligellaceae bacterium (assembly GCA_046717125.1). GTDB lineage: Bacteria > Pseudomonadota > Alphaproteobacteria > Rhizobiales > Methyloligellaceae > JBKJVQ01. Next base: position 111 of record JBKJVQ010000278.1, on the reverse strand, counting down.
CGGCGGCGCGGTTCGAGTTCTCGGGTGACGTCAATCCGGAGTTTCTTCGCGTCTCCGAGCAACTGCGCAAGGGCGCGTTCTATTCCGACGTGATCGACATGAAGACCACGC
>JBKJVQ010000277.1:0-32982 GCA_046717125.1 Methyloligellaceae bacterium | reverse complement strand
TCCGGGTCGCCGCCGACATGGCGATAGCCTGCGTGATAGATGATGAAGTTGAGGTCCGGCCAGTCCTTCGCGGCTTTTGCCACGTCGGAAACGTCCGCATACGCTGCAAGATGCGGGAACTTCCGTTTGACTGAGGGCGGAAACAGGCCCTTGTGCACGCAGACATCCTGATGCCCGCCGCGGCCAGCTTCTCGTAGCCGAAATACGCAACCTTCTCGTCATCCATGTGCCAGGGATGGACGCTCAGCTCCTTGTGTGTGTTGTCGCCGATCGTATAGCCCTTCACCGAGTCGGGCTTCAGCGCGATCGCTGCATCCAACGCATCGAGCCAGCCGGGACGGCCGGGCGTGAAGATGGCATGCGCGTAAAGCCGCTTCGATCCGGCCTCCTTGTTCACCTTGTCGCGCGCTTCCGCCATCTGCGCGTTGGTCAGGAACCAGTCGTGTTCGATCTCGGACGGCGCGGAGGAAATCAGCGCGATCTTGGTGTCGCTGTCCAGGAAGACCTCCTTCATGTAGTTCGCATATTTGAGGTCTTCGATGGTCTGCTCCTTGCCGGCGAGATCGGGATTCCATCCGGACAAGCCCACCTGTTCCCGCATCTTGACGAACCGGTCGAGCCGCGTGTCGTCGCGCAGGAAATGCGTGTGCATGTCCATGATGAACTGGTCCTTGAGCAATGCGGCGCCCTCTTCGGCGAGGGCAGGCGTTGCGGCCTCCGCGTCGCCCGCTTCGAAAATCCGTCCGTAGACGGAATTCATGGCGATGAATGACGCAGCCATGCCGCCGTTTCGCCTCTTCGGCCGACGCCAGAATACGGGCCTCAACCTCCCGCTGCTTCTCGTTCTGCGGGTCGGGATAATATTCGTCGCTCGCGACCACCTGGGTCGGTATCGGCGTCGCCGTCGGCACCAGCTCCGACGGCATCAGATCGGCAATTTCCTCATCGCTCAGCAGCCGGACATGAACTTCCTCTCGGGGATCGACTTGTGCTGAAACGTAACGCGCGAGTGGGGCGGGGGAGGCGACGACGGGGGCGGGTTCACGTGCTTGTAATGTTTGAGGGCGGAAAAGCTCGGATGTATTAGGCGCGGCGGCCCGCGATCGCCCAGTAGACGAGGCCCGCGCCAAGCCCTGCGGCGATGAAGATGATGAAATAATCACTGGCCGGCAGCGCGTTGGCCTGCGCGGTGCCTTGCGCCGCTAAGATCGGAATCGCGGCCATCGCGGCTGCGCCCGCGAGCGCGTAATAAACGACAGACCGAATGCTCAAGCCTTCGCCGATCACGACCGCGACGAGGCCGGGCACCGCCGTCAGTGCAGGCGCGACAGCGCCGGCAAAGAAGAACCCTCCGATCACCGGTGCGTTCGGCCATGCCTCCGCGCCAAGATCGCCCTCCGCGACGAACGTCTCCCCGATCCAGATGCTGCCCATGAAAAACAGCAGCGCGAGGGCAACGGCAGCCGCCACGAGAAATCCGGTCGCCACAAGGAGAAGCCGACCGATCAAGATCGTCATTCAGCGCGTCTGGCCGGCGGATGCCCGGCGCTTGACGCTGTCGGATTTGAGCTGGCCGCAGGCCGCCATGATGTCGCGGCCGCGCGGCGTCCTGACGGGAGAGGCGTAGCCTGCGCGATTGACGATCTCGGCAAAGCGCTCGATCCGGTCCCAGTCGGAACATTCATGGGGCGCGCCGGGCCAGGGATTGAAGGGGATCAGATTGATCTTTGCAGGGATCTTCGCCAGCAGCCGCACCAGCTCCTTCGCATCGGCGTCGCTGTCGTTGACCCCCTTCAGCATCACATATTCGAACGTGATCCGCCGCGCGTTCGACAGGCCGGGATAGGCGCGGCAGGCATCGAGCAGATCGCGTATCGGCCATTTGCGGTTGATCGGCACAAGTTCGTCGCGCAGATCGTCGCGCACGGCGTGCAGCGAGATCGCGAGCATTGTGCCGGCCTCTTCGCCCCAGCGCGGGATTTCCGGCACGACGCCCGAGGTCGAAAGCGTGATGCGGCGCTTGGAAAGCGACAGGCCCTCGCCATCGGCCACGATCGCCATGGCGTCGCGCACATGGTCGAAATTGTAGAGCGGCTCGCCCATGCCCATCAGCACGACATTGGTGACGCGGCGCTGGCCCGGGGCTGCGTTCCAGTCGGTGAGCGCATCGCGCGCGACCGCAAACTGGCCGACGATTTCGTCCGGGGTCAGGTTGCGCACGAGCCTTTGGGTGCCGGTATGGCAGAAGGTGCAGGTGAGCGTGCATCCGACCTGGCTCGAAATGCACAGCGTGCCGCGATCTTCTTCCGGGATATAAACGGCCTCGATCTCCGGCCCGACCGCGCCGGGCCGCGTGGACGCGAGCCGCAGCAGCCATTTGCGCGTGCCGTCTTCGGAGATCTGTTCGGTGGTGACCTCCGGCCGGCCGACAATGAAATGCGCGTCGAGTTGGGTCCGCAGCGCCAACGAGATGTCGGTCATCTGCTCGAAACCGGTTGCGCCGCGCACGTACAGCCAGTGCCAGAGCTGGCGCGCGCGCATGGCGCGTTGCCTTTCGGGCACGCCGATATCCGCCAGCGCGTGCGCCAGCCCCGCGCGCAACAGGCCGATCAGCGATGGCTTTCGGCCGGGCATCGCTGTTCGTGGGCTTGCAGTGTCTGTTTGAAGAATGAGGGTCACGAAACACAAGTCGTCCGGTGCGCGCACCTTGTCAACGGCGCGCCTGCAAACACGATTTTGCGGAGAAAACGAATCGAGTATGTTCTCTTTTAGTTCTCATGACATCGGGAGATGTGAAATGGCGAAAAACACGGGCAAAGAGCACCGTAAGGGCGCTGTCACCGGCCGGACCCAGTTTCAGCACGGCAACGGTGACTATCAAAAACGCAACGAGCGGAACGGCGAATTCATGGAGCGCAAGTCGAGCCCGGGTCCTTTTAAGGGAGTTGCGAAGGAGCCGGACGGGCGCGATACGCATAACAGCTAGAGTCCGCACCTGACAGATGCTCTCTCGTCATTCCGATTTAGTCCCCCTGGGTCAACGCAAAGTCCGTGCAATCTGTCGGCGGCAGTCGCATTGCAGTCCAGAATGCCTAGACTCAATTCTGGATTGTTGCGGGCGGAGACGCAATGAGGGCGGGCGACCATCAGCTACCCTGCGCATTCCTTCGCGATGCGGTCGAGCGCTTCGGGCAGGCCGTTCAGAGAATATTCGTCGGTCGTTTTGGTGCCGCGTCTGGACTGGCCCTCGATCAAGAGTTGGCCGCCCTTGCGCAAAGTCTCGACGAACTTGGCTTCGGCCTCGGCCTTCTCCACGAACGCGCCTTCACCCTTGGTGAACAGCTCGAATTTCTCTGTGCCGATGGTCGCGTTCGCTTTTTGCTTCTCGTTGAACGGATAGCCGATCTTCACGCTGACCTCGTTCTGCACCTTGTCGCCCGGCCAGTGGGAAATGTAGAAATAGATCGGTCCGCGCTTGGCGCTTTCCGGCTTGCTCGCCTTGGGCTGGGAGATCGCGAAGCAGACCTTCGTGGCGCCAGTCGACATATAGGTCGACCAGTCGGAATATTTCTCCAGAAACTTCGCGCCTTGGGCGCTGGCCGCCGCAGGCATAAGAATCAGGCCCGAAAGGGCGAGACAGAGGATCGCGCGCATCTTTCCCCGCGTTGGCAAGTCGTTTCTGAGCCGCAATCATAGGGTTGCGGCGACGGCTTGGCCAGAACGGCCGCGCCCAACATGGTCGGCTGCGGCTCCGGACGCAAGGCCGTCGCCCGTATCAAGGACAGAATTCACATGCGCGCCATGCTTCGCCTTGCCCTCGACGATCCAGAGCTGCTGCATCTGACAGAACTGCCCGAGCCGGAGCCCGCGCCCGGTGAGGCTACGGTCCACGTGACGGCGGCCGCGCTCAACTTCGCCGATCTTCTGATGCTGAAGGGGCAATATCAGCAGAAGCCGGCTCTCCCGTTTTCGCCGGGCGTCGAGATCGCAGGAAGTGTCTTGGCGCTTGGGAAGGGAGTCGATTCGCTCGAACCCGGCCAGCGCGTGCTCGGCCTGATCGGGGCGAACGGCTGCCGCGAGATCGTCGCCGCGCCCGCGAGCGCGCTCGTGCCGATCCCGGATGATGTGAGCGATCATGACGCCGCCGGCCTCGCCGTCACCTACGGCACCGCCTTGCATGCATTCGCGGATCGAGCGCAGCTTCGCGCCGGCGAGACTGTCGCCGTGCTGGGCGCGGGCGGCGGCGCAGGACTGGCAGCGGTGGAAGTGGCGACGCTTATGAGCACGCGCGTGATCGCCTGTGCCTCGTCCGAAGAGAAGCTGGCGCTGGCGCGGGAGCACGGGGCGGCCGAGACGGTCGACAGTTCGGCCGGCGACCTTAAGGACAAACTTAAGACGCTCGGCGGAGGCGACGGGATCGATATCGTGTACGACACGGTGGGGGGTGACCTCACCGATCCCGCCATGCGCGCGCTGCGCTTTGGTGGCCGCCTGTTGGTGGTCGGATTCGCATCGGGCACTGTTCCCAGCCCGCCGCTCAATGTCCTTCTGGTGAAGAGCGTAAGCCTCATCGGCGTGCACTATTCCGCTTTCGTGCAACAGGAGCCGGCACAGGCGCGGCAAGAGATCGGCCGGTTGCTGGACTGGTGCGCGGAGGGGCGGCTCAAGCCGCACATCCACCGCATCTATCCGTTGGCGGAAACCGCGGATGCCTTACGTGCGCTCGAAAGCCGGCAGACGCGCGGAAAGATCCTGGTCGCGCCGCAGGAATAGAATTGGCGAGTTAGGCGCGCTTGGCCCCGGCCGGCAGCTCGGTGGCCAGCGCCGTCTGCGCGGCCATACGGTGCTTTGGCTTGATATGCGCCGTGACCAGACTGAAAACGGTCATCAGAACGGCTGCATCGTCGGTAAAGCCAAGCCCGATGATCATGTCGGGCAACGCATCCACCGGCAGGATGAAATAGGCAAGCGCCCCGAGCAGCATGCCGCGCACGCGCAGCGGCGTGTCATTGTCCAGCGCGCAATAGTAAGCGGCGACGAGATCCTCGGAGAACGGGATCTGCGCGGCGACGCGCCTCAGCTTGTCCCAGAACTCACGGCGCACCTTTTTCTCGCGCGCGTTGACGATGTCAGGATCGTCGGCCCCTTGTCTCGGATCGAACGTCGTTCGCGCCATTATCAGCCCTCGTGCATGCGCCCTTTCGCGCCTTCAGGGAAATGGGGTTTCAGACCGTGCCGCGCAAGCGCTTGCCCACTGGGTGGTGATGCATCGTTAGCGGCGCTTTTGCCACAGTGCGGCGCAATCGACTTCGCGCATGCAACAAGATTGATGCGCTTCTGTCGCACCTGGCGTTAAGCTCTGAGTCATGACCGATACCCTGATCCGTATTCGCCATGGTGCGCGGGCCGATGCGATCTCGTTAGCCGAGACGCATGAGGAAGCATGGCGTAACGCGTATCAGGGGATCATTCCGCACGTGTCGCTCGAGCGCATGATCGCCCGTCGCGGTCCGCGTTGGTGGCAGGGCGCTATCGAGCGCAAAGCGCCGCTTGTCGTGCTCGATTTCGGCGGCGCGGCAGCCGGGTACGCCACGTTGGGGCGCAGGCGCGGCGGCAAGCTGCCGTTCGAAGGCGAGATTTTCGAGCTCTATGTCCGGCCCGCGTATCAGGGGCTGGGCTTCGGCAAGATGCTGTTCGAGGCTGCCCGCAAGCGGCTCGAAAAGGCGGGCCTGCGCGGCGCAGCCGTGTGGGCGCTGGCCGACAATGAAGGGGCCTGCGCCTTTTACCTCCGCATGGGCGGCCGCGCCGTCGCCGAGTGCGACGAGCAGTTCGGCGACAAGACGCTGAAAAAGATCGCTTTCGCCTGGCGCTGACGCGTAGCTGCAGCCGGTTGGGCGTCAGCGAGATTCGGGACATCTCACAGCACCGAACTCCTTGCCCCGGATTATGCTTTGCTCCATCCGGGCCACGGAATACCGATTACGGTCCTTTGTCCGCCTTGTGGCGGCGTTCCCTGCGGCTTAGAACGGCCCGACACGCGACGCCTCAAGCCACGCAAGGACCAGCGATGCGCATCGACGCCATTTCGATCGGCAGGAATCCGCCATACGACGTGAATTGCATCGTCGAGGTTCCGCTCGGTGGGCTGCCCATCAAGTACGAGCTCGACAAGGCCTCCGGCGCGCTGTTTGTCGACCGCTTCCTGCACACGCCGATGTTCTACCCGTGCAATTATGGCTTCATCCCGCACACGCTGTCGGAGGATGGGGACGCGGTCGATCTGCTGGTCATGGGCCGCGTGCCGGTGATGCCCGGGACGGTGCTCCGTGCCCGCCCTATCGGCGTGCTGTTGATGGAGGACGAGCAGGGGCTCGACGAGAAGATCATGGGTGTGCCCCATGACGACCTGTCGCCCTACTTCTCCGACATCTCGTCCTGGCGCGACGCGCCGCGCCAGTTGATCGACGAGATCCAGCACTTCTTCGAACACTACAAGGATCTTGAGCCGAACAAATGGGTCAAGGTCGTGCGCTGGGGCGGAGCCGAGGAGGCGATGGACCTGATCCGCAAAGCGATCGAGCGGCAAGCCGCATCGGGTAAGGCGAAAGCCGCCGAATGACGCCGATGCGTCTCGCCATTCTGGGCGCCGGCGGCCGCATGGGTCAGGCGCTGACGCGCGCCGTCGCCGCAACCGAAGGCTGCGAGGTCGCGGGCGGCGTCGAGGACGCGCGCTCCACCGCCGTCGGCAAGGACATCGGCGAGCTCGCTGGCATCGGATCGCTCGGCATCCGGATTACCGACGACCCGCTTCCGCTGTTCGCCGAAGTCGACGGCGTGCTCGATTTCACCGTGCCGCAGGCGACGGTCGCCTTCGCCGCGCTCGCCGCGCAGGCGCGCATCGTCCATGTCATCGGCACGACTGGGCTTTCGGCGGACGACGAGTCCAAGCTCGACGCGGCCGCACGCCATGCGGTCATCGTCAAGGCCGGCAATATGAGCCTCGGCGTCAACCTTCTGGTTGCGCTCGCCCGCCAGGTCGCCGCTGCGCTCGATCCCGATTTCGACATCGAGATCGTCGAAATGCATCACCGGCACAAAGTCGACGCGCCTTCCGGCACGGCTCTGATGCTGGGTCAGGCGGCTGCAGAAGGGCGCGGCGTCGATCTCGCCCAGCACAGCGCGCGCGGACGCGACGGGCAGACGGGCGCACGCCGGCGGGGGGATATCGGATTTACGGCCATGCGTGGCGGCGGCGTTGTCGGCGACCATACGATCATGTTTGCTTCGGAGGGCGAGCGCATAGAGCTGACCCATCGCGCTGCCGACCGTTCGATCTTCGCGACCGGCGCGGTCAAGGCCGCCCTTTGGGGGCGCGACAAAAAACCCGGCCTCTACGCCATGGCAGACGTGCTCGGCCTGCGCGCATGATCCCAAAAAAGATTGCCCCGGACGCGATCCGGGGTGTCCAGCGGTTTTCGGACCAGATCATGCGCCAATGAAGAACCGAATAGGAACGACGATGGACAACGTGCTTGTGCTCGTGCGCCACGGCGAGAGTGAATGGAACAGAGAGAATCTTTTCACGGGGATGCGGGACGTGCCGCTATCCCCAAATGGGCGCGCTGAGGCAGTGCGTGCCGGCCAGCTCTTGAAGGCCGAGGGACTAAAGTTCGACATCACGTTTACGAGCATACTCAGCCGCGCGAGCGACACGCTCGCCGCGATCCTGAAGGAGCTGGGTCAGGGAAGCCTGATGACGGTTCGCGAATACGCGCTGAACGAGCGGGACTATGGCGAGCTGGTCGGCATGAACAAGGACGAAGCGCGTGAAAAATGGGGCGAGGACCAAGTCCATATCTGGCGCCGCTCCTACGACATTCCGCCGCCCGGCGGCGAAAGCCTGAAAGACACGGCCGATCGCGTTCTCCCTTACTGGCGGTCGCGCATTCTGCCCGAGGTTCAGGCGGGCAAGAACGTCATCGTCTCCGCACACGGAAACTCGCTCCGCGCACTGATCATGGAGATCGAGAGCATGACGCCCGAGGACGTTATCGCGCTTAATCTCCGCACCGGCGCGCCGATCGTTTACCGGCTCAATGCCGAGGGTAAGGCGGAGGAAAAGCGGGATTTAGCGGCTTAGCGACGCGGTGCGCAGCGCATCCTGCAATGCCCGAGCAAGGTCGATACGCTCGGCGTCGGTGAGGAATGCGCCGAACACCAATCTGTCGCCGTGTGAGCCGATGGACAGTTCGTTCGTCCGGCCGATCCGCTCCGATACCGCGACACGCACCCAGTATGGATTAAAGCGCCAGCTTCGCGATTTCCCCGCCGGCGTGACCCGCGTGACGGTCAGCGCCTCGTCGTCGAGCTCGACCCTCTCGTACGCCCGCCCCGCCCGGTAGTTGAGCTTGAACGCAACGTAGATCAGCGCGACGTCGAGTCCGAAGAACCCCATTACCGGCCAGGCTCCCATCATGAGAAAGGCCATGCCGGCGACAAAGCTTACCAGCCCGACCGCGCACATCAGGATAAAGAATCCGCGCGGCGGCAGCGAGCGATGCGGCGTAAGCAGCGCCGAAAACCGCTTCTCCGCCTTTGTCGCCGCTTGCGCCAACGCGTGCGTCTCAGTCATGTGGACCTGCCGTTTCGCCCACCGAATTCTGACAGATGGCAACCGCAATGCAACGCCTCAGGCCAGGCTCGGGAAGACGCGCCGCAAGGACGAAACTGACCCGGGCAGAGATCGACCGTCTCTATTCCGAGCTGGCCGCCGTCCATCCCGAACCGCGCAGCGAACTCAAATATCATAATCCGTACACGCTGCTCGTCGCCGTGGTGCTTTCGGCGCAGGCAACAGACATTTCGGTAAACAAGGCCATGCGGCCGGTGTTCCAAAGCATCCGCGACCCCGAAGCCATGCTTGAATTCGGCGAGGACAATCTGCGCGAGGCGATCCGCACCATCGGGCTCTATCGCAACAAGGCGAAGAACGTGATCCTCCTCTCGCGCGCGCTGATCGACCGCTTCGGCGGGGAGGTGCCGGGTGAGCGCGAAGCGCTGGAAAGCCTGCCGGGTGTCGGCCCCAAGACCGCGAATGTCGTGATGAACGTCGCCTTCGGCCAGCCGACCATCGCCGTCGACACGCATATTTTCCGGGTGTCGAACCGCACAGGCCTTGCGCCGGGCAAAGACCCGCTCGCGGTCGAGCAGAATCTGGAGGCCATGACGCCGGACCGCTTCAAGCGCAACGCCCACCATTGGCTGATCCTGCACGGCCGCTATGTGTGCAAGGCGCGCAAACCCGAATGCTGGCGCTGCGTGATCGCCGATGTTTGCCGCTACCGCCCCAAGACGCCGCCGCCGGCTTAAGCCCGCGCGGCCACCACGCCCCGTCGCGCTGCGATCTTTTTGAACGTGTGCGTCATGTAGGCGGTCGCGAACAGCGGCGTCGTCAGATTGACGATCGGAATGAGGGCCAGCCCCGCAATCGGCATGCCGGCGAGGAACACGCGCCAGGCATTGTCGGCCCTGAGCCGCCGCGCATCCTTGATCGGCATGTGGCGCATGGCGACGAATTCGAAGAATTCGCGGCCGAGCAGATAGGCGTTCGCCAGGAAAAACACGAAAATGTTGACGCCCGGAATGATGAGCAGAAACACGGCGAGGATCATCACGCCGACAACGAGGAAGAAGAACTTAATCGCGATGCCGACGGAGGTGAGGATTGGCAGCTCGCGGCCGGGCGGATCGGCAGGGTAATACTGCCGCTCGACCTCATCGGCGACGCTGTCCATGAACAGGCCGGCGACGATCGCCGACACCGGCGGGATGAGAAAGATCGACCCGACCACCAGGCCAAGGCCGCCCACGACCTGGAAGGTCGTTTCGACCCAGCCCGGAATCGACGTCACCAGAAAACCGAACAGGGTGATGATGCCGACAATCAGCGCGGCCAGAACCAGCAGCGTCAGGCCGACCGATTTGATCAGTGCGCCGCGAAAGGGCGGCGTGAAGAGCTGTTGAAAGGCGGCAAAAGCCGAAGCGAACATGAGCGGTTCCGAATTGCTGCTTCTCGACTGAGGGCCACGCCGCTTATAGGGGCGGCGGGACGGCTTCGCCATCCCGGCTACGAACGGAAGTTTCCGCGCGCCTCATTTCGGTCAGAAGCTCGCGAAACCTTGCCGATGCGCGGATCCCGCCCGTGCGCAGGCCGCGCCAATTGCGCTGCTCCCGGTCGATAAGATCGCCGAGGTCGCGAGCCCGGCCGGGCAGCAGCGCGGAGAGGATATGCACGATTGCAGCTTCCGCACCGCGTTTCGCCCCGTCGTCGATCTTGAGGGCGATGCCCAGCCCCAGACGGGGCAGAGCGGCGGCATAGACGCCTTCGGCGCCCGTCTTCACGAATGCTTCACCACGCAATCTCTGCAGCAGGACCGAATTGAGCCGGCCCTCGCCTGCGACAAATTCCGGCGCGGCAAAACAGGCCGACATCAGTCTCTCTGCGGCGGCCGCGCGATCGGTGCCGACGCCAACGCCGGACCCGAAGCGCGCAAACGCGCGGGCAAGCCCGGAGAGGGATAGGCTCCAGGTCGGAACCGAACAGCCGTCGATTCCGCACGGCGTATCGGTTAGCTCCTCACCCGAAAGCTCCGAAATCGTGCGCCGGATCGCGATCTGCAGGGGATGGTCTGGCCGCTCGTAACCTTGCGTTGGAAGGCCGAGCTGCAAGCAAGCGGCAAGCATGCCGGCATGCTTGCCGGAGCAATTATTGTGGACCGGCCGCGCACTGCCTTCAGGAATGGCGCGGGAAGCGGTCCAATCCATTGGCATGTGCGCACCACATGCCAGATCGGATTCCGCAAGACCTGCCTTTGCCAACAGGCTGCGCACCGCTACGACATGATATTCGGCTCCGGAATGACTGGCGCAGGCGACGGCCAGTTCCTCCGTCGAGAGGCCCAGCGCGTCGGCCGCGCCGGACTCGACGAGCGGCAAAGTCTGCATCGCCTTGATCGCCGATCGCGGATAGACCGGCCGGGTGACATCGCCGACTTCCAGCACGGGGCCGTCAGCGGACCATACGGCCACCGCCCCGCGATGGGCGCTTTCGGCGATCGGACCGCGCGTGGATTCGATCAGGACGGGGTTGGGCTCGCTTTCTCGCATTGCCCGAGACAGCGTGACGCTGCCGCGCCTGTCAATGCCGATTGCCGCTTGTGATGCGCTACGTTAGGAGAAGCGATGATGACGGCCGAGCCGACGCCCGAACCACGTTCTGACGCGCTGCGGCGGCCGCTTTCTCCGCATCTGTCGATCTATCGGCCGACACTGACGATGATGATGTCGATCGCGCATCGCATCACGGGCTGGGGACTCTATTTCGGCTCGGCGCTGCTCGCGCTCTGGCTCCTCGCGGTAGCATCGGGTGAGGAGAATTTCGCCACTGCGCAAAGCATCGTCGGGAGCTGGCCGGGACAGATCGTGCTGTTCCTGTTCACATGGGCGCTAATGCATCACATGCTTGGCGGCATACGCCATCTCATCTGGGACACGGGGCACGGCTTTTCGCGGCCTGCGATCGAATTCTTCGCCCGCGCGACATTGATCGGCGGCATCCTCCTCACGGCGCTGATCTGGATCGCGGCTTCCCTCATTCGAGGCGGATTATGAATCCCAGCCCTGCGACCGCTGCCCGGGCGCACAAATTCGGTCACGCAAAGGGAGGAACGTGGATTTTCTTCCTTGAGCGTTTGACATCGGCCGCCCTGATCCCCCTTGTTCTGTTTTTTGTCGGGTTCGTCGTTCTGCTCGCGCCAGCCGATTACGCGACCGTCAGCGACGCGCTGCGCCACCCGATCGTCGCGGTCCTGCTGCTGCTGTTCATCGTCGTGAACGGCATCCACATGCTGCTTGGGATGCGCGCGATCATCGAGGACTATGTCCAAGAGCATCGGTGGACGCGGCTGTGCCTCCTCGCCAACGTCGCTTTCGTCTTGATCGTCTCGGCAGCCTCGATCTACGCCGTGCTTAAGCTGGTCATCGGGGGCTGAGCTTGAGCAAATCTTCGTCGCAGTCGGCGCCAGGCACAGCCGGGCGCGCCTATCCGATCACGGATCATGTTTTTGACGTCGTGGTCGTCGGCGCAGGCGGCGCGGGCCTGCGGGCGACGCACGGCTGCGCCGACGCCGGACTTAAGACCGCCTGCATCACGAAAGTCTTCCCGACGCGCTCGCATACGGTCGCGTCGCAGGGCGGCATCGCCGCCAGCCTCGGCAACATGGGCCCGGACGACTGGCGCTGGCACATGTTTGATACGGTCAAGGGATCGGACTGGCTCGGCGACCAGGATGCGATCGAATATCTCTGCAAGAGCGCGCCGGAAGCCGTCTACGAGCTCGAGCATTACGGCCTGCCCTTCAGCCGCACCGACGACGGCCGCATCTATCAGCGTCCCTTCGGCGGCATGACGACCGATTTCGGCGAAGGGCCGCCGGCCCAGCGCACCTGCGCCGCCGCCGACCGCACCGGTCACGCCATGCTGCACACGCTCTATGGGCAGTCACTGCGCCACGACGCACAGTTCTTCATCGATTATTTCGCCCTCGATCTCCTGATGGATGCAGACGGCGTCTGCCGCGGCGTGATTGCGCTCTGCCTCGACGACGGATCGATTCACCGCTTCCGTGCGCAGCGCACCATCATCGCGACCGGCGGCTATGGCCGCACCTATTTCTCCTGCACCTCGGCCCATACCTGCACGGGCGACGGCAACGCCATGGTGCTGAGGGCCGGCCTTCCGTTGCAGGACATGGAGTTCGTCCAGTTTCACCCGACCGGCGTCTATGGCGCGGGCGTTCTGATCACCGAGGGCGCCCGCGGCGAAGGCGGCTATCTAACCAACGCACAGGGCGAGCGTTTTATGGAGCGCTATGCCCCGCACGCCAAGGATCTCGCCTCGCGCGATGTCGTCTCCCGCTCCATGACGATCGAGATCCGCGAGGGGCGGGGCCATGGTCCTGAGGGCGATCACATCCATCTCCATCTCGACCATCTGGATCCGGCCGTACTGAACGAGCGTTTGCCAGGCATCACCGAGATCGCGCGCATCTTCGCGGGCGTCGACCTTAAGCGCGCGCCGATCCCCGTGCTGCCGACCGTGCACTACAACATGGGCGGGATTCCTTCGAACTGGCGCGGCGAGGCGATCTCGGCGCGTGGCGGGCCGGATGCACGCGCGCCTGGGCTGCTGGCGATCGGCGAAGCGGCCTCGGCGTCGGTGCACGGCGCAAACCGGCTGGGCTCGAACTCTCTGATCGATCTCGTCGTGTTCGGGCGCGCCTCGGCGCTAGCCTGCGCGGAGGCGCTCACGCCGGGCGCGGCGCAGCCGGAGCTTCCCGCGGGGGCCGGTGAAGCCTCCATCGCCCGGCTCGATCGCTACCGTTACGCGGATGGCGGCACGCCGACCGCAGCGATCCGCACCGCCATGCAGAAGGCGATGCAGAACAACTGCGCGGTGTTCCGCACGGAGGAGGTTCTGTCCGAGGGCGTTGGGAAGATCGATGCGGTCTGGAAGTCGATGGACGACATTTCCGTCACCGACCGTTCGATGATCTGGAACACCGATCTCGTCGAGACGCTCGAACTCGATAATCTGGTCCCGCAGGCCGCCGTGACCGTCGCCGGGGCGCTGGCGCGAGAGGAGAGCCGCGGCGCGCATGCGCGTGAGGATTTCCCCAAGCGCAACGACGAAACCTGGATGAAGCACACGCTCGCCTGGGCCGATACCGAGGCGCGGACGGTGCGGCTGGGTTACCGACCGGTCCACACGTTCACGCTGACCGAGGAGGTTTCCTATATCCCGCCCAAGGAGCGGGTTTATTGATGAGAGCATCATGCAGAAAAAGCCTGCCCCGGACCTGATCCGGGGTGGATGACCGGTTTCTGACAAGATGATGCTAAGGTCAAATAACGAGAGCGCAATCCCGACTTAACAATGGATTGCGCTCTAGGCGGGCTACCGAGACGCCCAGTCACGTCCGGCAGCTCAAATTCAGTATTGCTCAGCCGGCATTTCAGCGATGCAATTGTCGGCCAATCGAGCTGCCGCGACGATGCAACCGTCAGTGCGCGGAGCACGATCATCGGCAGCTCTCAATGGACGGCTGGCGGAGAGGGAGGGATTCGAACCCTCGGAACGCTTGCGCGCTCAACGGTTTTCGAGACCGCCCCGATCGACCACTCCGGCACCTCTCCGTTGGCGGTTCTAGCGTGGTCGCCGCCATGCTTCAATCAAGGATGCGCGCGACGCGGCGCGGCGGTGTGTCCCGGTACCCTCGATTGACTTCGCAAGCGCCATCCTTATAGTCCGCGCCGCGATGCGCTGTTCGGTCCGCCGAGCGGTGCGCGCATGCATTACATCCTCGATCCGCATGGCCGGACACGTCCGGACCCGAAAGCGCCAGCGATCGGCGCCTTCATTCCCGTTGCGGGCTCGGGCGTTGACAGGGACCAGACCACAAATGTTCGCCATCATCCGCACCGGCGGAAAGCAATACCGCGTCGCCGAGGGCGATACGATCAAAGTGGAAAAACTCGCCGGCGACGTGGGCGACATCGTCTCGCTCGCAGACGTCCTGATGCTGGGCGGCGATGAACCGAAGGCGGGCGGCCCGACGATCGACGGAGCATCGGTCGCTGCCGAGGTGCTGGGCCAGGGGCGCGGCGAGAAGATCATCGTCTTCAAGCGCAAGCGCCGGAAGGGCTATCGCCGCACCAAGGGCCATCGTCAGCTTCTGACCGAACTTCGCATTACCGAGATCCTGACCGACGGCAAGTCGCCCTCGAAGAATGCCGCTGCGAAGCCGGCGCCGAAGAAGGTAGACGAGGCCGACGAGGCCAAGGATACGAAACAGGCCGACAATAAGAAGGCCAAAGCCGAAGCCAAGTCCGAGGCGAAAGCTGCGAAGAAGACCGACAAAAAGCCGGTCAAGTCGAAGGACGCGGACAAAGCGAAAGCTCCAAAGAAGGCTGACAGGAAGCCGGCCAAGGCGAAAAAGGACAAGTAGAGATGGCGCACAAAAAAGCAGGCGGCTCATCGCGCAACGGCCGCGATTCCGCGGGGCGCCGTCTCGGCATCAAGAAGTCGGGCGGCCAGATCGTCATTCCCGGCAACATCATCGCGCGCCAGCGCGGCACCAAATGGCATCCCGGCCAGGGCGTCGGAATGGGCCGCGACCACACGCTGTTCGCCGTCAACGAAGGCACGGTCGAATTCCGCAGCGGCTCCAAGGGCCGCGTCACAGTCTCCGTCAAGCCGAACGAGGCTTGAGCCTACCCGCGCGCGATTCGTCGCGGCCGCAGCCCACTCTCACCACCGCGCGGCTCAAGCGCTGGCCGCTGATTCCGTCCGACGCGGAACGCCTCGTGCTTCTGGCGGGCGAATGGGACGTGGCGCGGATGGTATCGACCATTCCGCATCCCTACACCGATAAGCACGCGCAGGAATTTCTCGCCGGGATCGCCGCCGGCGACGAGGGCATCGTGTTCGCGATCGAGCAATCCGGCATCCTGATCGGATGCACCGGCTTCAACCCGCAGGACGACGGCTCAGCCGATCTCGGCTACTGGATCGGCAAACCCTATTGGGGCCAGGGTCTTGCTACGGAAGCCGTAGGCGCGCTGTTGCGCCATGCATGCGCAGAGGCCTGGTTCCCTTTCATCCGCGCCATCGTTTTTGCCGACAACCCCGCTTCGGTCCATGTGGTGGAGAAGCTCGGCTTCCGCCTTGCCGGCGAGGACATGCAGAAGTGCGCTGCGCGGAAGGAGCCCGCGCCCTGCCATGTCTATCGGCTCGATTGCGGCCATAACACACGGGCACCGCTTGACCCCTGCCAGCAGAGGTGACATGCGCTAAGGTCCCCCCCGCATGTATTGCGTCGCCAAGGCGTACAAATGAAGTTCCTCGACGAAGCCAAAGTCTACATCCGCTCGGGCGATGGCGGCGCGGGCAGCGTGTCTTTCCGGCGCGAGAAGTTCATCGAGTTCGGCGGCCCGAACGGCGGCGACGGCGGGCGCGGCGGTGATGTCTGGGCAGAGTGCGTCGCCAACCTCAACACGCTGATCGACTATCGCTACCAGCAGCATTTCAAGGCGAAAAAGGGCGGCGGCGGCGCAGGCCAGAACCGGACCGGCGCAGACGGCGCGGATATAGTGCTGAAACTGCCGCCCGGCACACAGATTTTCGACGCCGAGGACGATAGCCTGATCGCCGATCTGACCGAGCCGGGCATGCGCGTGCGCCTTGCGAAGGGCGGCAATGGCGGTTTCGGCAATCAACGCTTCAAATCCTCCGTCAACCAGGCGCCGCGGCGCGCCAATCCCGGGCTCGAAGGCGAGGAGCGCTGGATCTGGCTGCGGCTCAAGCTGATCGCGGATGCGGGCCTGGTCGGCCTGCCGAACGCCGGCAAATCGACATTTCTCGCAGCGGTCAGCGCAGCAAAACCGAAAATCGCCGACTATCCGTTCACGACCCTCATTCCCAATCTCGGCGTCGTGCGGCAGGACGTGACGGACTTCGTGCTGGCCGACATTCCCGGCCTGATCGAGGGCGCGCATGAAGGCGCGGGAATCGGCGACAAATTCCTCGGTCATGTCGAGCGCTGCCGCGCGTTGCTGCATCTTGTGGATGTAACACTGGACGATCCGGCCGCTGCCTATTTCACCGTGCGCGACGAGATCGAAGCCTATGGCGCAGGGCTTACCGACAAGCCGGAGCTGCTCGCCCTGTCGAAATGCGACGCGATCACGCTGGAAGAGGCGCAAGCCAAAGCCGACCAGCTTGGCGAAGCCGCGGGCTGCGACGTGTTCATGGTCTCAGCCGCAAGCGGACAGGGCGTGGAGGGCGTGCTGCGCGCGCTTGCCCGGATCGTGGCGGGCGCGCGCGACGAGGAGCGTTCCGACGCCGGCGGCGCGCGCGCGCGCGCCGAGGAATGGCGGCCATGAGAGCGGAATGGCAACGCGCGCGACGCATCGTCGTCAAGACGGGCTCCGCCCTGATCGTCGACCGTAAGACGGGGAAGCTCAAGACCGAGTGGCTTGCGTCCCTTGCCGCCGACCTCGCCCAGCTCAAGCAGCAAGGCCGCGAGCTGATCGTCGTCTCGTCAGGCGCGATCGCCCTCGGCCGCAACGTGCTCGGCCTGCCGAAGGGGCCGCTGCGGCTGGATGTCAGCCAGGCTGCGGCCGCTGTCGGCCAGATCGATCTCGCCCATGCCTATGAGGCGGCGTTCGCGGCGCACGGTCTTGTCGCCGCTCAGATCCTCGTCACGCTCGGCGACACCGAGGAGCGCCGCCGCTATCTCAATGCGCGCTCGACCATGACAACCCTGCTGCGCCTCGGCGCAATCCCCGTCGTCAACGAGAACGACACGGTGGCGACGACGGAAATCCGCTATGGCGACAATGACAGGCTCGCCGCGCGCGTTGCCTCCATGATGAGCGCAGACTGCCTCGTGCTGCTCTCCGACGTCGACGGACTCTATACCGCCCCTCCCGGCTCCTCGCCCGGCGCAATGCGACTCGGCGAAGTGACCGAGATCACGCCCGAAATCGTCGCCATGGCCGGGGACGCGGGAACCGAGCTCTCGCGCGGCGGCATGGTGACCAAGATCACGGCGGCGCGGATCGCGACCGAAGCCGGCGTCGACATGGTGATCGCATCCGGCAAGGCGCTGCATCCGTTGCACGCGCTGGGCGAGGGTGCGGCCGCGACCTGGTTTCTGTCGCGTACCGATCCCGTGGCGGCGCGGAAGCGCTGGATCGCCGGCGCGCTCGAGCCGCGCGGCACGATGGTGGTCGACGATGGCGCGGCGCGGGCGCTCAGCCTCGGCAAGAGCCTGTTGCCCGCCGGCGTGACCGCGATCGAAGGGCGGTTCCATCGCGGCGACGCCGTCGCGATCCTCAACGCATCGCGCGTCGAGATCGGGCGCGGGCTCGCCGCCTACGATCACGATGAGGCTGCGCGCATCGCCGGCCGGAAGAGCGGTGAAATCGAGGCCGTGCTCGGCTACCGTGGCCGGCGCGAGATGATTCACCGCGACGATATGGCGATGAAGGAGCCGGTCCCGCGCGCGGCCGCACAAGGTGAGACATGGACGTCAGCCTGAAACTTCACGAGCCGAAGGAAACGATCCGTACACTGATGCTTGCGCTCGGGCGCGAGGCACGCGCCGCCGCGCGCATCCTTGCGCGCGCGCCTACCGCCGACAAGAACGCGGCGCTTATCGCCATGGCGGACGCGATACGGCGCGATACGGCCGACCTGCTCGCCGCCAACATGCATGACATCGTCGATGCGAGATTGGGCGGAAGGGATACGGCATTTATCGAGCGGCTGACGCTGGATGCCGACCGGATCGATTCAATGGCGCGCGGGCTGGAGGAGATTGCACGCCTCCCAGACCCGGTCGGTGAGGTCATCGCCGATTGGACGCGGCCGAACGGCCTTCGCATCAGCCGCGTGCGCGTCCCGCTCGGCGTCATCGGCATCATCTTCGAGAGCCGCCCCAACGTGACGGCCGATGCCGGCGGCCTTGCGCTGAAGAGCGGCAACGCCGTCATCCTGCGGGGCGGATCGGACGGACAGAACACCGCGCTCGCGATCCATGCCCGGCTGGTCGAAGGCGCGGTCTCCCATAATATTCCGGCGTCCGCGATCCAGATTGTGCCGGTCCCCGATCGCGAAGCGGTCGGCCATATGCTGGCGGGGCTCGACGGCATTATCGACGTGATCGTGCCACGCGGCGGCAAAAGCCTTGTCGCGCGCGTACAGGACGAGGCCCGCGTGCCGGTGTTCGCCCATCTCGAGGGCATCTGCCACACTTACGTTCACGCGGACGCCGATCGCGATATGGCGCAGCAGATCGTCGTCAACGCCAAGATGCGCCGGACCGGCATTTGCGGTGCGACCGAAACCGTGCTGGTCGACCGCGCCTGCGCACCGACGCATCTTGCACCCATCGTCGCGGGATTGATCGAGGCGGGGTGCGAAGTGCGCGGCGATGCGGAGACGCAGGCGGTCAATCCGCGCGTGACGGCTGCGACGGAGGCGGATTACGGCCGGGAGTTTCTGGACGCGATCGTCGCTGTGAAAGTCGTCGGCGGCATCGACGAGGCGATGCAGCACATCGCGGCCAAGGGCTCGCAGCACACGGACGCGATCGTCACGGAGAATCAGGCCGCGGCGGACAAGTTCCTGACAACCGTCGACAGCGCCATCGTCGTGCACAACGCCTCGACCCAGTTCGCCGATGGCGGCGAGTTCGGCATGGGCGCAGAGATCGGCATCGCCACCGGTCGGCTGCATGCGCGCGGTCCCGTCGGCGTCGAACAGCTCACGACGTTCAAATATGTCGTGCGCGGCTCGGGGCAGATTCGGCCATGACCGGACGCCGTTCTTGATCCACCAGCCGGTTGCCGCCCCCGGCATGCGGATCGGGCTGCTCGGCGGCTCGTTCGATCCCGCGCATGCGGCGCATCGCGGGATCAGCCTGACGGCCGTGAAGCGGCTTCGGCTCGACGCCGTGTGGTGGCTGGTCTCGCCCGGCAACCCGCTCAAGGCGGCTCCGCAGCCGATTGAAAACAGAATCGCCGCCGCGCAGGTTCTTGCGCATCATCCGCGGATTCTCGCGACGGACATCGAGGCGCGGCTGGGCACTGTTTATACGATCGACACGATCCGCCGCCTTCGCCGCCGCTGGCCCGCGACCCGATTCGTCTGGATCATGGGCGCGGACAATCTTGGCGGGTTCCATCGCTGGAAGAACTGGCGCGCGCTGTTCCGAACCATCCCAATTGCGGTGATCGACCGGCCAGGCTATCGGCTGAAAGCGCAAGGCAGCCGGGCCGTCATTGCGTTCGCCAAATACCGCATAGATGAAGCGGACGCGGCCGCCCTCGCCCTGCTTCCGCCCCCCGCGTGGACGATTCTGTCGTCGCGGCTTTCGGCCCTGTCATCAACAGCGCTGCGGGCTGCGTCGGGCGCCCCGCCTACGAGCTATTGAAATAATCCCCGATTGCCCCCTATCTTTAGTCATGCTGGCGCGGGTTATCGAATCGCGCACGCAGGTTCGGGCCAACCAGGAAAGGACACCCGCCGACCAATGACAATCCGTTTCGGGGCCGCCTCCGGGCTTGCGCCTCTATCCGGTCCCGCCACCGTTCGCGGTGCGGAGCCGGCGCTTCTCGGTTCCGTCCTCGACATTCTCGATGACGCCAAAGCCGAGGATGTCGTCGCGATCGACCTCCGGGGCAAGTCCCCGCTCGGCGACCACATGGTCGTCGCATCCGGCCGATCCCAACGCCATGTCGGCGCGGTCGCTGACCAACTCGTCAAGAAACTTAAGGACCAGGGCTATGGGCGGGTGCGCGTCGAGGGCGTGCCGCAATGCGACTGGGTCCTGATCGATACGGGTGACGTGATCGTCCACGTCTTCCGGCCCGAGACGCGGAGCTTCTACAATCTCGAAAAGATGTGGTCGGCCGATCGCCCGCCCGAGAGGCTGGCCGTCTGACGCATCCGTTCAGGATGGTTCCGTGCGCCTTTTGATCGAAGCGGTCGGCCGGCTGCGGGCCGGGAACGAGCGTGCGTTGTACGACGATTACGCGACGCGGATTGCGCAAATCGGCCGGTCAGTAGGACTTGCGCCTTTCGCGACGTTCGATGTGAAAGAGTCGGTTGCCCGCACCGCGACCCAACGCCGTAACCAGGAGGCGCAGGGCCTGATTGCGAAACTGCCGGCGGACGGGATCGTTTGGGCGCTGGACGAAAAGGGTGACGCTCTGACCAGCGGCCGGTTTGCGGCGGATATCGCCGCTTTGCGCGACAGCGGGGCCGCGGCGCTGACTTTCCTCATCGGCGGCGCGGATGGGCACGGCGATGCGGCGCGGACAAGGAGCGACCGGATCATATCGCTCAGCGCCCTCACCCTGCCGCACGGGATCGCCCGCATCGTCCTTGCCGAGCAACTCTACCGAGCCGCGACGATGCTTGCCGGTCACCCCTATCATCGCGCATGAATCGCCGCAGCTTGGCCTTGATTCCTTCGCATAGTCGTCATCCTGCGCGTAGTCTGGGCCGCGTGCGTTCGGGTCTCGTCACAAGGGAACAGAGCTGCATGCCGCCGAGACTGGCGACCGCCGCACGCCTGACCGCGCTCGCGCTGACCGCGACCATTGCGACCAGCGCCGCAGCGCAGAATGCAGCGCCTCCGCGGGCCGCCTCATCTCCCGCTTCTCCCGAGACAAAGCGCGAGGATGCAAAACGCAAGCTCGACGAAGCAAGCAGGCAGCTTGAAGCGGACAAGAACAAGCAGGCCGGCATCGTGCGCAGCGTCGAGGAAATCGCCGCCGAGCGCGCCCGGCTGAACGATGCGCTGATCCAGGCCGCCCGCCGCGTGCAGGAGAGCGAAGAAAAACTGTCCGACACGGAAACGAAGATCGATGCGCTGGCCGAGCAGGCCGGCGTTATCCGCAGCTCGATCCGGGACCGGAGGCGCACGATCTCGGCGCTGCTCGCCGCCATGCAGCGGATCGGCCGCCAGCCGCCGCCGGCGCTGATCACACGGCGCGGCGAGTCGCTCAAATCCGTGCGCGGGGCGATGCTGCTGGCAACCGTGTTGCCCGAGATCAAATACCAGGCCGACAATCTGTCGCGTGAACTCGACGGGCTCGTGCACCTCGAAAGGGATCTGAGCACCCAGCGCGCTTCGCTCGGCCTCGCATTGCGCGGGCTGGCCGCCGAACGCGACGAGACCGACCGGCTGCTGGCTGAAAAGCAGAAGGCGCTCGCCGCGACGCAAGGCACGCTCGCCGAGGTGAAGGCACGCGCCGATTCGCGCGCCAGGGAGGTCGGCGACCTCAACCAGCTGATCGGCAAGCTCGACGACGAAGTGGCCAAGGCCGAGATCGCCCGCTACGAGGCGGAGCTTGCCGCGAAGAAGGAGAAGGAAGCGGTTGTGCTCGCGCCATCCGAATCGAAACGCCTCGCGTTCCTGACGCCGGGCCGTATGAAGCCGGGCGTGCCGTTCGCGTCGGCCAAGGGCGCTTTGGCGCTGCCGGCCAGCGGCAAACCGGTGAAGCGATTCGGCGAAGAGGGCGACGACGGGGCGCCGGCGAAAGGCATGTCGCTCGAAACACGCAGCGAAGCCCGCATCACAAGTCCGTGCGACGGATGGGTCGTGTATGCAGGACCGTTCCGGTCCTATGGCCAACTCTTGATTATCAATGCGGGCGAGGGATACCATATTCTGCTGGCGGGGATGAGGCGCATTGACGTCAGCCCCGGTCAGTTCGTGCTCGCGGGCGAGCCGGCCGCGGTAATGGACGCGGCGGCGGCGGCCGGGGCGGGTCAGGGTGCTCAGAAGCGACCTGTGCTTTATGTAGAGTTTCGTAAGGACGGTCGTCCGATTGACCCCGATCCGTGGTGGTCTCTGTCTTCCGAGAAGGTGCAAGGATGATGCGGAAAACGAAAATCGCTCTGGGAGCGACGGCGGCACTGGTCGCGCTGGGCGCGGGGACCATGCTGCTGAACATTCCGCGCAGTCCGTCGGCGATCGCCGCCAACGCGGAAATCTATCGCCAGCTCGATCTGTTCGGCGACGTGCTTGAGCGGGTCCGCTCCGACTATGTCGAGAAGCCGGACGACGAGAAGCTCATCGAATCCGCGATCAACGGGATGCTGGCCGCGCTCGATCCGCACTCCGCCTATCTTAACGTCAAACATTTCCGCGACATGCAGGTGCAGACACGCGGCGAATTCGGCGGCCTCGGCATCGAGGTCACGATGGAGAATGGCGTCGTCAAGGTGGTGGCCCCGATAGAAGACACGCCGGCGCAGCGCGCGGGCGTCATGTCGGGCGACCTCATTACCCATCTCGACAACGAGCAAATTCTCGGCCTGACCCTTCAGGAAGCGGTCGAGAAGATGCGCGGCCCGGTCAATTCCCCGATCGAACTCACGGTAGTCCGCAAGAACGTGGAAGAGCCGGTCAAGATCAAGCTGACCCGCGACATCATCCGCATCAACCCAGTGAAGTTCTCCGTCGAGGGTGAGGACATCGGCTACATAAGGATGACGACGTTCAATGAGCAGACCTACAACGCGCTCAAGGACGCTGTCGACAACGTCGAGAAAAAGTCGGGCAACAAGCTGAAGGGCTATGTGCTCGACCTGCGCAACAATCCGGGCGGCCTGCTCGATCAGGCGATCGCCGTGTCCGACGCTTTCCTCGACAAGGGAGCGATCGTGATTACGCGCGGCCGCAATATGGAGGAGACCCAGCGCTCGAACGCGCGCGCGGGCGACCTGACCAACGGCAAGAAGGTCGTCGTGCTGATCAATGGCGGCGCGGCCTCGGCATCCGAGATCGTGGCCGGCGCGTTGCAGGACCATCACCGCGCGACCGTCGTTGGCACGCGTTCCTTCGGCAAAGGGTCGGTCCAGACCATCATCCCGCTCGGTACCAATGGCGCGATCCGCCTGACGACGGCGCGCTACTACACGCCGGCGGGGCGCTCGATCCAGGCCAAGGGCATCGAGCCGAATATCGTGGTCGAGCAGGAACTCCCGCCCGAGATGAAGGAAAAGCTGACCGAGCCCCGCGGCGAGGCTTCGCTCCGCGGCCATCTCCTTAGCGAGGACGGCAAGGAAGCCGAGGAATCGGGATCGAACTCCTATGTTCCGCCCGAGAAGGAGAAGGACGCCCAGCTTCTCTACGCCATGGACATCCTGCGTGGCGTCAAGTCAGCTGAGTCGGGCTCCGTCGATAAGGCGACCGAAACCGATGCGGCGGCGAAAACCCCGTTGCCGAACTGACAGGCGTGCTGCCGGCGGAGTCCTGATCAGGCGCGCGTGACGGGTCGACTCTAGTCCGCATGCGGCGCAGGGTTGTCACGGCCGTTCATTTGCGTGACCGTCATGTCCCGAGTCGCGGCCCAACCGGCGCGACGATCAATTCTTCGGCTATGGCCTGGAGCATGCGCGCATGAAGACGCTCGCGTTCACCGCACTCCTCCTCCTCGCTGCAATCGGCGGGGGCATCGGCTGGCTCTACATGAATCCCGCAACGGATGCGGGAGAGCCGCGGGCGATCGTCAATTTCGACGGGCGCGAGAATGCGCCGCCGCCTGCCGCCGGTGAATCGCTTCCCGGCATGGAGCAGCCTTCCCTGCCCGGCGATGACGGCGCGGCAGATTCCAATTTCGAACTGCCTCCGGGGGTCTCGGTGTTCGGCCTCGATCCACAAGGCCAGCAGCAGGCCGCGCCTGAGCCACCTGCACAACCGCCCGCACAGGAAGCCTCGCCACCTTTACCCGAACAGGCGCCGCAACCGGACCAGCCGGCCGATCCGGCGCCGGACATCGACTGGCAGACCGACGTCAGCCCGCCCGCCGATCCGCAGTCGGCGCCGGCGGAGCCCTCTCTGCCTGGCGTGCAGGAGGCCGGGCTGGCCGGTGGGGCAGCTCAGCTTGCAAGCGCGCCGGTCGAAGCGCTGGTTGAAACATCCGCCTACGGACCGCTGCCCAAGGTTGGCGCGGATGGGAAGCGCCCTGCGGACGTCTATGCGCGGCCCGCGGCGGCCCAGGCCGCCGCGCAGAATGTGGCCGGGCGCATCGCGATCCTCGTTGTCGGGCTCGGCCTCTCCGAGGTAGCGACGCAGGAGGCGATCGACAAGCTGCCGGACACGATCAGCCTCGCCTTTGGACCTTACGGCCGGAACGTGCAGGACTGGGCGGCGCGCGCGCGATCAGGCGGGCACGAGATCCTGCTTCAAATCCCGCTTGAGCCTTTCGACTATCCGGACAACGATCCTAGGCCCCACACGCTCCTGACCTCGCTTTCTGCCGATGAGAACCAGCAGCGGCTGCACTGGCTGATGACACGATTCACGGGCTATATCGGCCTGACGAACAACATGGGCGCGAAGTTCGCCGCGGCCCAGGCCGCCTTTCTCCCCGTCCTCGAGGAAGCGCGTAACCGGGGTCTGATCTGGCTCGACGACGGCACCGCCGCGCGCTCGGCCGCGAGCCAGATCGCCGCTGATTCCGGTCTCGTCTATCAGACCGCACAGGCGCGGATTGATGCTGTTCCCGACGCGGTCGAGATCCGCAAAGTCCTCGGACAGCTCGAAACGCTGGCGCGCGAACGCGGCGTGGCGGTCGGCGTCGCGAGCAGCCTGCCGCTCACGATTGCGGAAATCCGCCAGTGGGCGGAAGGGCTTGCCGCCCGCGACATTGCGCTCATTCCTGTCAGCGCGGTCGCCCGCCACCGGCAACAGACCTGATCGGCCGCACCCCATCATGAATGATCTTGCGCCTGTCCTGCCTTACCGCGCCTGTGTCGGCCTGATGCTGGTGAACCGGGACCGCCGCATCTTCATTGGCCGCAGGGCGGATCGCGGTCCAACATCGGAGAGCGCCGGTCATTGGTGGCAGATGCCGCAGGGCGGGATCGATAGAGGCGAGACCGCCCGGGACGCGGTCATGCGCGAACTGCACGAGGAGACAGGGGTGCGTTCGGCGAAGGTCGTCGCGCAGTCGCAGGTGCTGCACAAATACGACCTGCCATCCGATCTCGTCGGACGCGTCTGGAAAGGCCGCTATCGCGGCCAGGAGCAGACGTGGTTCCTGCTCCGCTTCGAGGGCGAGGACGGCGAGATCGTGCTTGATCGGCCGGGCCACAAGCAGGAATTCGATCAGTGGCGCTGGGCTTCGCTGGACGAGTTGCCGCACCTGGTCGTGCCGTTCAAACGCCTCGTCTACAAGGCGGTGATCGCGGAGTTCTCTCCGCTGCTCTGAGGCGAAGGTTTAGACTACGCCGGCTCGTTGGCCGGCCGGCGGTGTCCGCCCCAGCCCATCTTCGCAGCCGCACGGCGCAGCAGGAGCACGATCGCCGGCAGGAAAACGAGATCGCCGATCAGGGCGGCGAGCAGCGTCACGGTCGCGACTTGTCCGAACAGCCGCAAGGAGGGCAGGTCGGACAGCATCGTCACCCCGAGACCGCAGGCCAGCACGAGCGATGTCAGGATCAGCGCTGGCCCGATCAGGACCGTGGCCCGCTCGACGCCGGCGGCCGGGTCTTCGTCGTCGCGCGTTTCGAGCCGCAGGCGGTTGAAATAGTGCACGCCGGCGTTCAGTGACAGGCCGAACGCGACCGTCAGCGCGACGATCGAGGCGAACTGCATGCCCGCCCCGGTCACGGCCAGAAGCGCGCCTGCCGCAAGCACGGGGAGCAGATTTGGCACGATCGAAGCAAACGTCACCAGAACCGAGCGGAAAGCGAGGCCCATGAAGAGGCAGATGAACGCAATCTCCGACGTCAGCCCGGCGCTCAGCTTGCCGATCATCTCGGCACTGTTGCGCGCCGCTATGGCCGACAGGCCCGTGACGGCGATGTTCATGTCCGGGTTGGCGCTGCGAACCGGCGCGAGCGCTTCTTCCAGCCGGTTCACCAGGGGCAGAAGCTCGGACGCGTCGATGTCGCGGGTGCGCCCCGAAACCACGGCGGAATGCTCCGGCCGCGCGATGAAGCGCTGCGTCAGATATTCAGGCAGAACATCGACATAGGATTGCAGCACCGACGGGCCCGCCTCGCCGCGCTGGGCGATCCAGCGGCGCAGTGTCTCGATCGACCAGACATTGCCGATGCCGTTCTGCTTTTCGACCACCGCATGCACCGCGCCGATCGCGTCGATGATTTTCGGATCGTACAGGTCGATATCCCTCGGCCATTCGATCATGACATCGATCGGATTGGAGCCGGTCAGCTTCTCATCGAGGCTTTCGCTGGCGGAGAGCGCCTGCTCCCGGTCGGGCACCTGATCGGCAAGCCGGTAGCGCGGCGAGAGGCTCGAATAGGCGAGGCCAAACAGAATGACGAAACCGATGCCCAGACTGACGATCAGCGCCGGCCGACGCACCGAATTCGACGCGATCACGGCGCAGATGCGCTTCAGAACGCCCATCGCACCGTCCATATTCGCGCCGGATCCAGGCGCGACCGAGCCCTCACGCACCAGCGCCAGCGTGAGCAGCGGCACGAACAGGATGCTGGCGATATAGGCGAGGACTGTCGACATCGCGCCCGCGACGCCGAAGGTCGTAATGAGGGCTGAATCTGCGAACAGCAGCGCGATGAACGAGACGGCCGCCGTCGCGGTCGCGATCACGACCGCCGGGCCGACCACCATAATCGCATGGCGCAAAGCGGTCGGTACGCTGTCGCCCGCGAGCAGTCGTTCGCGCATGGCGACGGTGAGCTGCATCGAGTCGGAGAAGCCGAGCACCATGATCAGCGGCGACATCACGTTCAGGAACAGATTCAGCTTGAATCCGATCCAGCCGAACAGGCCGAGCGACCAGATGATGGCGATGATGGGCGGCAGCGCGGCGATCGCCATCAGCGAAAAGCGCCGGAAGAAAACGATCGCGATGCCGACGCCGGCAAGGAACCCAAGGCCGTTATAGAGGAGGCTGTCGCGCTCGACCGTGTTGCGGATCTCAAGCTGCATGACTGGCGCGCCGGATAGGTGGACGTGAAGGCCGGTCGGTCCGAGTTCGCGCTTCGCCGTTTCCTCGATTTCGCCGACGACCTGCTTCAGCCCGGCGCTGGCGACGACTTCGGGCTTCAACGCGATCACGATCAGGGCGAGCGTTCCGTCCTCCGACAGGAGTTTGCCCTGGATGATTTCGTTCGTGCGCACGCGCTCGATGAGCTGGCCGTATGCCTCGCCCTGCGGCAGGTCGGACGGGAACAGCGGCCCCGGAATGGTGTCGGGCGTCGGCGCCTCGCGCGCGTCGAACATCGAGATCAGGCCGCGCTTGGCCTCGATGAACTGCAATTCGAGAACGGTGTTGCGCAGCGCTTCGAGCGAGTCACGCTCCAGCAGTTGTTTGCCCTCAATGACGACCAGCACGTCGTATTCGGCTGAAGGGAATCGCCGCGACAGCGTCTCGTAATTGCGGAATTCGGCGCTCTCGGAGCGGAACAGTTCGGACAGGCTGTCGTCGACGCGCAGCTTGGTGATGCCGAACAACGCCGCCACGGTGACGGCGAACAGGACGAGCGCCACCGCAACCGGCCAGCGTATCGCGACAAGGCCGAGCCGCTCGAGCCCGAAGCTCAGCGACACGCGCTCCCCTGGCCGCGGCGGGCTATGCATGCATCAACTCCAGCGTCCGTTTTGTGCCGCGCGTAAAGGTAAATCGTTGCATCCGATCGCTTTTCTGCTTCGGCCGCGAGGACGCGAAGTGGGTACGATCAGGCTGCGGCGACGTGAACAGCGGAATGGGGCGAATCGTTGGCGTGCAATCACACCAAATTCTGGATCGAACGCAACTGTTCGAGCGCCGTCTCGGCCTTGTCGCGCACGTGGTCTTCCTGTGCGGCGGAGACCCGCTCCTCGGCGTCCTTGATGTGTTGCGCCAGGAAATCGCGGTCGAACTCCTGCATGTCGACCGCAAGCTCGGCCAGCACGGTCAGATGGTCGGGCCCGACCTCCGCAAAGCCTGCGCGCACAAAAAAGCGCTGTGACCGGCCGCCCGGATAGGTGACATCGAGAACGCCCGGCCGCAGCGTCGACAGCACCGGCGCGTGCTTGACCAGCACCGTGAAATCGCCCTCGGAGCCCGGAACGACGACCTGCTCGACATCCTCGGAGACGAGCAGGCTCTCGGGCGATACGAGTTCGAACCGGAATGGCTCCACGATACTTCTCCCTTAGGTCCGCCGCTGGTCGGCGACGAAGCCGAGGCCCAGACCCGCCAGCGCGCCGATGCCCGCGCAGATCGCGATGTCGCGCAACTGGCCGCCGGTCAAAGGATCGTCGCTCGACGCCGCATCGTTGCCGCGCACCTCGATCTCGACCGGGCCGAGCTTGATCTCCGCGGCCTCGGGACGGGTGACGTAGCCGACCAGCCCGCCGGCGACGAGGCCGATCAGCAGCAGCCCGATTTTCATGTTCATGGCCGGTCTCTAAGCATCAGCGGCCAATTTCTCGGCCTTCTCGACGGCTTCCTCGATCGAACCGACCATGTAGAACGCCGCCTCGGGCAGATGGTCGTAATCGCCTTTGCACAAGCCGGCGAAGCCCTTGATCGTGTCGGCGAGGTCGACAAACTTCCCCGGCGCGCCGGTAAAGACTTCGGCGACGAAGAAAGGTTGCGAGAGGAAGCTCTCGATCTTGCGGGCCCGCGCGACCGTTACCTTGTCCTCTTCCGACAGCTCGTCCATGCCGAGAATGGCGATAATGTCCTGCAGCGACTTGTAACGCTGCAGGATCTGCTGCACCTCGCGGGCGACCTGATAATGTTCCTCGCCCACTACGTCGGGGGTCAGCATGCGCGAAGTTGAGTCAAGCGGATCGACGGCAGGGTAGATGCCCTTCTCGGAGATCGCGCGCGACAGCACGGTCGTCGCGTCCAGATGTGCGAACGACGCGGCCGGCGCGGGGTCGGTCAGATCGTCGGCCGGCACGTAGATCGCCTGCACCGATGTGATCGAACCCTTCTGCGTCGTCGTGATGCGTTCCTGCAGCGCGCCCATGTCGGTCGCGAGCGTCGGCTGGTAGCCCACGGCGGAGGGGATGCGGCCAAGCAGCGCCGACACTTCGGAGCCCGCCTGCGTGAAGCGGAAAATATTGTCGACGAAAAACAGAACGTCCTGGCCCTGATCGCGGAAATATTCCGCGACGGTCAGGCCGGTGAGGCCGACGCGCGCCCGCGCGCCCGGCGGTTCGTTCATCTGCCCGAACACGAGGGCGCATTTGGAGCCCTCGCCGCCGCCCTTCTTGTTCACGCCCGAGTCGATGAACTCGTGATAGAGATCGTTGCCTTCGCGCGTACGCTCGCCGACGCCGGCGAACACCGAATAGCCGCCGTGCGCCTTGGCGACATTGTTGATCAGCTCCTGGATCAGCACCGTCTTGCCGACGCCCGCGCCGCCGAACAGGCCGACCTTGCCGCCCTTGGCGTAAGGGGCGAGGAGGTCCACGACCTTGATGCCGGTGATGAGAATTTCCGCTTCCGTCGACTGATCGACATAGTCCGGCGCGGGCGCGTGGATCGGACGCCTGTCCTCGCCCTTGATCGGTCCGGCCTCGTCGATCGGCTCGCCGATCACGTTCATAATGCGACCCAAGGTCTCCGCACCGACCGGCACCGCAATCGGCTGGCCCGTGTCGCGCACGTCCTGCCCGCGCACGAGGCCTTCGGTCGAATCCATGGCGATGGTGCGCACCGTGTTCTCGCCGAGATGCTGCGCAACTTCGAGCACGAGCCGGTTGCCCTGATTGTCCGTCTCCAGAGCGTTCAGGATCTCGGGCAATTGCTCGCCGAACTGCACGTCGACCACGGCGCCCGTGACCTGACGGATGCGCCCGGTCGGCAGATTCGCCTTCTTTGCCGGAGCGCTTGGCTTGTCCGAGGCCTTGGCGGCTGGCTTCTCGGCCGTCTTGGCAGCCGTCTCGCTGGCGGGTTTACGGGCCATGCTGTTCTTCCTCTCGTCTCGTCCGGTCAGAGCGCTTCCGCGCCCGAAATAATCTCGATCAGTTCCTTCGTGATCATGGCTTGGCGCGTGCGGTTGTAGCTCATCGTCAGCTTGTCGATCATCTCGCCCGCGTTACGCGTCGCGCTGTCCATCGCGCTCATGCGCGCGCCCTGCTCGGACGCGGCGTTTTCGAGCAGCGCACGGAAGATCTGGGTCGCGATGTTGAGCGGCAGGAGATCGCCCATGATGTCGGCTTCGTCGGGCTCGTATTCGTAAACCGCCTGCGCGCCCGCGGAATCTTCATCCGGCTGGTCTTCGGTCTCCGGGAAGGTCGCGGGGATAAGCTGCAGCGCGGTTGGGACCTGCGCGATGACAGACTTGAAGCGCGCAAAAAACAGCGTCGCGACATCGAACTCGCCCGCTTCGAACAGCTTCAGAATCTGATCGGCGATGGCGTGCGCGTCGGAGAAGCCCAGCCGCCGGACGCTCTTCATGTCGACAAGTTCGATGATCCGGTCGCGATGCGT
Organism: Methyloligellaceae bacterium; assembly: GCA_046717125.1. GTDB lineage: Bacteria > Pseudomonadota > Alphaproteobacteria > Rhizobiales > Methyloligellaceae > JBKJVQ01. The sequence continues at coordinate 1,917 of JBKJVQ010000277.1, read as the reverse complement.
GCGCCGGAGCATGTCATAGCCCTTGCGGCCGACACAGAAGACCTTGACCTCCTTGCCGTCGGCGAGGAGCTGCTGGATGTGCAGGCGCGCGAGACGCACAATGGTGGTGTTGAAGGCACCGCACAGGCCGCGGTCGCCGGTGGCGACAATGAGGAGATGCGTCCTGTCTTCGCCGGTCCCGACCATCAAGGGCGGCGCGCCGTCCATGTCCTTCAGCGCCCGGGCGAGCGTGCCAAGCACAAACTCCATGCGTTCGGCATAGGGGCGCGCGGCCTCCGCCGCCATCTGCGCACGGCGCAGCTTTGCCGCCGCGACCATCTGCATGGCCTTGGTGATCTTTTGCGTCGCCTTCACAGAGGCGATGCGGTTGCGCAGCTCCTTGAGGGAGGCCATGGGAGTTAGCTCGCCTTCTCCAGCTTGCGCTCCGCGCTCTTGTCTTTGGCTTTGTCCGCCTTGCCTTTCGCCGCAGGCTTGTCCTTGCCCGCAAGCGCGGCTTCCGACTTCGTCGGCGAGAAAAATTTTGAGAACGACTCGACCGCCGATTTCAGCTTCTCCATCGTGCCCTCTTTCAGCTCCTTCTCGGTGCGGATCGTATCGAGAAGGTCTTTGTGCTGGTCGCGGAAGTTGCGCAGCAGCTCGGACTCGAAGCGGCCGACGTCCGAGACCGCGAGCTTGTCGAGATAGCCGTTCACGCCGGCATAGATCACGACCACCTGCTCCTCGACCTTAAGCGGCGAGAATTGCGGCTGCTTGAGGAGTTCGGTCAGCCGCGCACCGCGATTGAGCAGGCGCTGCGTGGTCGCGTCGAGGTCGGAGCCGAACTGCGCGAAGGCCGCCATTTCGCGATACTGCGCAAGCTCGCCCTTGATCTTGCCGGCCACCTGCTTCATCGCCTTGATCTGCGCCGAGGAACCCACGCGCGACACCGACAGGCCCACGTTCACGGCCGGGCGGATGCCCTGATAGAACAGGTCGGTCTCAAGGAATATCTGGCCGTCGGTGATCGAGATCACGTTGGTCGGGATATAAGCGGACACGTCGTTCGCCTGAGTCTCGATCACGGGCAGCGCCGTCAGCGAGCCAGAGCCGTTGTCCTCGTTCATCTTTGCCGCGCGCTCGAGCAGGCGGGAATGGAGGTAGAACACGTCGCCCGGATAGGCCTCGCGTCCCGGCGGACGGCGCAGCAGCAGCGACATCTGGCGATAGGCGACGGCCTGCTTCGACAGATCGTCATAGGCGATCACCGCATGCATGCCGTTGTCGCGGAAATATTCGCCCATGGCGCAGCCTGAGAAAGGCGCGAGGAACTGCATCGGCGCAGGATCCGACGCAGTCGCGGCGACGATGATCGAATAGGGGAGCGCGCCGCGCTCTTCGAGCACCTTCACGAACTGGGCGACGGTCGAGCGCTTCTGCCCGATGGCGACATAGATGCAATAGAGCTTCGCCTTCTCGTCGTCGCCCTCGTTGATCGGCTTCTGGTTCAGGATCGTATCGAGGATGATGGCGGTCTTGCCGGTCTGGCGGTCGCCAATGATGAGTTCGCGCTGGCCGCGGCCGATCGGGATCAGCGCGTCGATCGCCTTGATGCCAGTCGCCATGGGTTCGTGCACGGAGCGGCGCGGAATGATGCCGGGGGCCTTCACGTCCACACGGCGCATCTCGGTCGACTCGATCGGGCCCTTGCCGTCGATCGGATTGCCGAGCGCGTCGACCACGCGGCCAAGCAACCCCTTGCCGACCGGCACCTCGACGATCGCGCCCGTGCGCTTGACGATGTCGCCTTCCTTAATCTGCTGGTCGGACCCGAAGATCACGACACCGACATTGTCGGCTTCGAGGTTCAGCGCCATGCCGCGCGTGCCGTTGGCGAATTCGACCATTTCGCCCGCCTGGACGCGGTCGAGCCCGTAGATG
>JBKJVQ010000276.1:0-5092 GCA_046717125.1 Methyloligellaceae bacterium | reverse complement strand
CTGACCGCGATCCCGCTGCCGTGGCCTTGCTCGAATGAAGTTTACGAGGCGCGGATGGGATCATTCTGTGCGGAGTCGCGGGATGCCGGAATAAAGACGATGGCGTTCGGCGACCTGTTCCTGGAGGACATCCGCGCTTACCGTGCCGCCAAGCTCGCCGAAACCGGAATTACGCCGATTTTTCCGATCTGGGGAAGAGACACGAACGCGCTGGCGCGGGAGATGATCGAGTCAGGCCTCGTCGCGCATCTGGTGTGCATCGATCCGACTAAGATGCCGCGCGAGGCGCTGGGGCGGAGATTCGGTATGGCGTTTCTCGACGATTTGCCCGATGGCGTCGATCCTTGCGGCGAGAATGGCGAGTTCCATACGCTGGTCACGGATGGCCCGATGTTCCGATCGTCAGTCGACGTGCGATTTGGCGAGGTGGTGGAGCGCAGCGGGTTTTTCTATCGGGAAGTGATGTACGCCGAAGGACCCGATTAGCGCGCTCGTCTTACCTTTAGTTCCTCGGTGGCGGGCACTTCAAGCCAGGGAGGAGCTCATTCCGCCTGTAACCATTATTATCGGGACAGATGATAAACCTGTCCCCGGCAAAATCCATACATAGGGCGAGACAGTTATTGACGACACGACGGGACTCGCTCGCAGGTGTAATGGCAGTCACCAGCGGACGACACTGGTCGTTGCAGCGTGTGAGTTGCTGTGGGTCGTCTCGCTGCAACACCCCCGCTGCCGCGGTGACGACCCCGAGGCAGAGCACTGCGGCAGCAATTCCAGCAATGCTGCCCGGTCGCATCACTCGATTCTCTCGCACTAGATCCTCCCATGGTTCGCGCGCTGCGACGCGTCCAAACCGCTATTCGGCCTTCGTCGCACGCGCGCTCATATCACGACAGGCAGGCAGTTGCTGTAAAGGGGCATTGGTCCCCACTTCAACCAACCTCACCCCATCTGCCCGCGATGGCGCAAGGCATGGTCGGGGAGGACGATGGCCATCATCGCTTCGCCGACCGGCACGGCGCGGATGCCGACGCAGGGGTCGTGCCGGCCCTTGGTCGAGATTTCGGCCTCGTTGCCGTTCCGATCAATCGTCTTGCGTGGGCTGAGGATCGACGACGTCGGCTTCACGGCGAAGCGCGCGACGATGGGTTGGCCGGTCGAGATGCCGCCCAGGATGCCGCCCGCGTGGTTCGACAGAAATACCGGATTGCCGTCCTCGCCGCGTCGCATCTCGTCGGCGTTCTCCTCGCCGGTGAGCGCGGCGGCGGCAAAGCCTGCGCCGATTTCGACCGCCTTGACGGCGTTGATGCTCATCATCGCCGACGCGATGTCCTGATCGAGCTTCCCGTAGACCGGTGCGCCGAGGCCCAGCGGCGCGCCCTCGGCAACGATCTCGATCACGGCGCCCACGGACGATCCGCGCTTGCGGATCGCGTCGAGCTCCGTTTCCCATTCTTTCGCCGCGGCCGGATCGGGACAGAAGAACGGGTTGGCATCCACCGCGTTCCAGTTCCAGCGGTCGCGATCGATCCTGTGCGCGCCCATCTGTACGAGCGCGCCGCGAATGCGAATCTCCGGCACGATCAGCCGCGCAATTGCACCCGCCGCGACGCGCATCGCCGTCTCCCGCGCCGACGACCGTCCGCCGCCGCGATAGTCGCGGATGCCGTATTTGGCCATGTAAGTGTAGTCGGGGTGTCCGGGGCGTAAAATTTCCTTGATCTCGCTATAGTCTTTCGAGCGCTGGTCGACATTCTGGATCAGAAGTCCGATCGGCGCGCCGGTCGTGACCTGCGCCCCGCCATCGTCGGCGAACACGCCGGAGAGGATCCGCACCTGATCGGGCTCCTGCCGCTGCGTCGTGAAGCGCGACTGCCCCGGCCGCCTCTTGTCGAGGAACCCCTGGATATCGGCTTCGGTCAGCCGGATGCCAGGCGGACCGCCCTCCACAATACAGCCGATCGCCGGGCCGTGGCTTTCACCGAACGTGGTGATGCGGAAGAGGTGGCCGAAGCTGTTGTGGGACATGGCACGCCGAAAGCGAAGGACGCGCCTTCTCTAGAACTGGAAGTTCGTCATGACAACGTATGCCAGCACCAAAGCGAGCCCGGCCTTAAGGGCGAAGCGGATCAGAAAGAACATGACATGCCTCAAAGTCCCGGGCGACTTCCCGGACGGCGCACCGCGCCGGTCCGGGATTCAGAGCGCAGCATCGTGTCGATTCTGGGTCCCGGACAAGCGCTCGCTTTCCGGGATGCGCTGGAGGTGAAACGAGGTCCTAAAAAAAGCTCATTGGGAAATAGCGCAGGAACAGCTCGTCGTTTCGGCCTGACACATGCATCTGCTCGAGTGCATAGTTGAGGACGGCGCGCATGCGCAGATTGCCCTGTTTTACAGCGATGCCGACGCCCTCGCCGACATAGCGCGACTCGAGGAACGCACCGCCCCGGAATTCGCAGCAGGCTTCAGCGTCGGTGCCGTTCAGCCAGAACATCAAGCCGATGCCGTCGCCGAACAGGAGATCGACTGCGCGGTCCTTGAGCGCCTTTCGCCCAGCCACACCGTCATCGAACGTGACGATTTCGCTCCCTTCAAAGAAGGCGCGGATATAGGCCTCGTGCCCCGTACCCTTGACGACGCCGATTTTCCGGCCGCGCAGCTCCTCGGGCCGCATCTCACGCAACGGGCTGTCCTTGCGGGCGATGAAGCGGGCAGGCGTCTCGTGATAGCGCTGCGTAAAATCGGCCTGACGCAGGGTCTCCTCGCTGATGCGGATGGACGCTACCGCAGCGTCCGCGTCGCCCTTCTGCAGCGTCTCGAACATCTGACCCCACTCGACGGCGCGCACATCGCATTCGACGGCGAGAATTTCGCAGATGCTACGCGCCAGATCGACATTGAAGCCGGTCAAGGAACCGTCCTCGTCGAGATAGTTGAAGGGCGGGAAATCGCTGTCCGTGATGAAGCGGATACGGTCGATCCCCTCCATGTCCGGCTTGGGCGTGGACGACCCGCCGCGCCATCCGTCAGGCGTCAGGAGCGATCGTCCCTGCTGCGCGGCCGTTTCCGGCGCGAGAAGAAGCGCCGTTACGGCGACAATGGCGAGGGAGAGCGTTCTGCGCAGCAACATGGCGACGGTTCTACTGCGTCCTGCGCCTGCGCGAAACCATCAGGCTTCGACAAGCCGCAAACCCTTATCGAGGACGCATAATACCCGATTGAGGTCGTGACCGCGCTTCAGGATGTGACCCGTCGCCGCGATCACGCTGTACGCGCCTTGCCGGCGCGCGAGGCGAGGCGACTTCTCGATCCGGAAAAGTGGATAGTCGGTCGAACGCCGGAAGATCGAGAACACAGCCTTCTCGCGGAGCGCGTCAATAGCGTAGTCGCGCCATTCGCCCTCGGCGACCTTGCGGCCATATACATTGAGGATCTGGGAAAGCTCGCGGCGGTCGAAGAAAATTCCGTCGGTCTGTCGGAACGCCGCGGGGGCCGCGCTTCCGCGAGCCCCGAACTTAACTATGGGATCGCTATCGCTCAACGGCGCCTCCAGTTCACGGGGTTGCTGCACAGCCTGACATGATCACCCTCGCGGCAGCGAATTTCAAGCGCCGCAACATGTTCGCCATAACCTCCGTTCCGCCCCGTTTCCGCCCTTCACTCGCCGCACGCGGCCTTATGATCGGAGCCTTCGAAGCGGCCCGGCCCCTTTCGGGATTCCGGTTGTCAGCCCCCCAAGCCCCCCGGGCTCTCTTGGGGGGCCGGGCCGATCCTCCTGAAATTTTGCAGGCACGGTCGAACCGGATGCGCAGCGCATTCGTTTCGGGTGACGGCGTTCGCCGGTTGCTCCAGATTTGAAGCTGCCTTCCGCTGGCGCAATCTCCGCGCTGATCCCAGGACCTTCGATATGGCTGCCAAGGACAAACCCGCACGCTCATCCATCGCCGGACACGGCGCGTCGGCCCTGCCTTCCGTGGAGGTCGACCACTACAATATCGAGATCAGGGACGGCGGCGAATTTCTGGGCGATCGGGCGAGCGGCCGAGCCTTCCGTGAGACCGTCGAGGACTTGCGGAAAACCGCCAAGCTCGTGAATGGCGACCCATTCGGCAAGACGCCGTCTTCAGAGGTGAGCAAGTCTGACTTCGATCGTGCTCTTCAGAAGGGCAGCGTCGAGGCCTCGGCCGTCATGATCAGCGCGATCAATGCGTACGCCGAGGACTTCGCCCACGTCGTCACGCGTTTTCTCCAGACAAAGGACTGGGAAGGCACCGAACGCATCGCGATCGGCGGCGGCATGAGCGACAGCCGTGTCGGCCATCTCGCTGTGAGTCTCGCCGAGATCGCAATGATGCGCGCTGGATCGCCGATCGATATCCGCGTCATTCGCCATCATCCGGATGAAGCTGGACTGATCGGCGCGGCGCACCTGGCGCCTGCCTGGGTATTCAAAGGCCACAGCTGCATCCTCGCCGTCGATGTCGGAGGTTCGAACATCCGCTGCGGCGTCGTCGATCTGAACCTCAAGAAGGCCAAGGATCTGTCGCGCGCCTGCGTGTGGAAGATGGAGCACTGGAAGCACTCAGACGAAGAGCCGACGCGCGAAGAGGCGGTCGACAGGCTGATCGGCATGCTGAAGCGCCTTATCAAGCGCGCGCACCGGCACAACAAAAGCCTCGCGCCATTCATCGGGCTCGGGTGCCCCGGCTTCATCGATCCCGACGGTACGATCGATCGGGGCGGGCAAAATCTCCCGGGGAACTGGGAGCACGAGCATTTCAATCTGCCAGGACGGATCCACGACGCGATACCGGAGATCGAGGGCCACGATACGGCGGTGGTTGCCCACAACGACGCGGTTGTTCAGGGCCTTAGCCAGACGCCCTTCATGCAGGACGTGAAGAAGTGGGGCATACTGACGATCGGCACCGGTCTCGGCAACGCGCGCTTCACGAACTGGGGTTGAGTTCTGACAAGGGGCCGCCGAGGTAGCGGCCCGCTCCCACCGTCATTGCGAGGCCCAAAGGGCCGTGGCAATCCAGCAAAAAGAAGAAAGAACTGGATTGCTTCGCTGCGCTCGCAATGACGA
>JBKJVQ010000275.1:0-3817 GCA_046717125.1 Methyloligellaceae bacterium | reverse complement strand
AGCACGAAGCAGACCGTGATCGGCAAATAGCTCATGAACTCGCCGGGGACGCCGGGCCAGAGCAAGAGCGGCAGGAACGCCGCGAGCGTCATCGCTGTCGAGGCCACGACCGGCCAGACAATACGCTGCGCGGCGAGCGTATAGGCTTCCCGCTTGTCGAGCCCCTGCGCCATTTTCCGGTCGGCATACTCCACGACGATGATCGCGCCGTCCACGACCATGCCTGCGGTCAGCACGAGGCCGAACAGCAGCATGATGTTGACCGTCATGCCGAACAGGCCGACGAACAGGAATCCGATCAGAAACGAGGCGGGCACCGCGAAGCCGACAATCAGTCCCGAGCGGAGGCCGAGCGAGGCGACCACCAGGATCATCACGAGAATGACGGCGGCGAGGATCGAGTTCTCCAGATCGCCCTGGACCTCGAAGATGAACTTCGACTGATCGAGCGCGTAATCAAGCTTGATCGTCTCCGGCCAGCCCCGCGTCGCCTCCCCGATCACCTTGCGCAGCTGCGCATTGGTCTCGACAACATTGGCGCCGGTGCGCTTGACAATCTGCAGCGCAATCGAGGGTTTGCCGTTGTAGCGGCTGTAAGCAGTTGCATCCTTGAAACTGCGCCGGATTTCGGCGACGTCGGCGAGCGTCGTGACGGCATCGCCAGAGACCTTCACCGGCAGGGAATAGACATCCTCCGCGGTCTGGAACAGGCCCGGCACCTTCACATCGAAGCGCCCCTGTGCCTTGTCGAGCGAGCCGGCCGCGACCAGCCGGTTGTTATTGGTGACGGCCAGGATCAGCTCGGCCTGGGTGATGTTGTGCGATTCCAGCAGGGTCGGATCGATGATGACTTCGAGCAGTTCCTCGCGGTGACCGGCCAGATCCGCCGAAAGCACGCTCGGGATTGCCTCGATCTGGTCCTTGAGGCGTCGCGCCGACTGGTACAGCGTCCGCTCCGGCACGTCGCCCGACAGGACCACGACCATCACCGGGAAAAGGCTCATGTTGATTTCGTTGACGATCGGCTCCTCGGCCTCCGTCGGCAACTCCGCGCGCGCCATGTCGACCTTCTCGCGCACGTCGGCCGCCGCCACGTCATGATCGATGTCGACCTGAAATTCGAGGATGATGCCGGCATGACCCTGGCTGGCGATCGCCGTGATGTCCTTCAACCCTTCGAGGCTGCGCAACTCCGTCTCCATGGGGCGGATGAGCAAGCGCTCGGCGTCCTCGGGCGAGATGCCGTGATGCACGATCGAGACGTAGAACACCGGCACGTCGATGTCGGGATCGGCCTCCTTGGGGATCGTCAGATAGGTGTAGATGCCGGCCGCGACCATCACGATCATCATGGTCATGACGGCGCGGGGGCGTCCGAGAATGGCGGCGAGGATCGCGTTCACCGCGGCGCCTCCGCCGTGGCGTCGAGATGTTCCTCCACCGGCTCGACCAGCGCGCCCTCGGCGACGAAATCCTGACCGACCGTAATGACCCGCACCTCGGGTGGGAGGCCGGCGACATGCACGCCTTGGAGTCCGTCGGAAAGGATGCGTACCGGAATGAAAGTGACGCGGTTCTCCGCATCGACCGCGCGCACGCCGATCTCCCCCTTATCGTTCAGCGCAAGGATTGCGGGCGTCAGCACATGGGCCGGCTCGGAGGGCAGGGGGATGCGGATTTCGGCGGTCACGCCGTCGCGCAGGGAGCGATCCTTGTTCGCGACGTCCAGCTCAACCCGGAAGGTGCGCGTCAACGGGTCGGCGCTGGACGAGATGAAGCGGACCTTGCCCTTGACGGTCTCACCCGTCACGAGCCGGATGTCCGCCGTCTGTCCGACCTTCAGCTTGCGGACCTCGCGCTCCGACACATGCCCGATGACGAGCAGCGGATCGAACTTTACGAGCATGGCGCAGGCGTTCGTCATCGCGCCTTCCGAACCGAACATCATGCCGCCGGCATTGAGGTAATCGCCGACCTTGACGATGTCCTCGACGAGGCCCTCGAACGGCGCGCGGATTTCGGTGCGGGCGAGTTCGAGCTCGGCCTTCTCGACATTCGCGCGCGCGGCGTCGAGTTTCGCCAGATCGGCCGTGACCTTCAGCTTTGAGGTGTAACCGCGATCGACGAGTGATCGGCTCGCCTTCGAATCGGCATCGGCCTGGGCGAACGCTGCCTTCGCCTCGGCGAGACTCGCGGCACGGGCCGCCTTTTCGATCAGGCACAACGAGTCGCCCGCCTTGACGACGCTGCCTTTCGCGACCGGAACCGACTCGACAACGCCTGAGGTTTCGGCCCGCACCTGCACGCGCGCGTCGGCTTCGGTGCGTCCACGGAGCACGAGGACTCCCTCGCGGGGCGCGGCCCTGATGGTGCGGACGCGAACGCGAAACGGCTTCGGCTGAGCAACCTGCGCTTCCGGAGCCTGTCCGGCCAAGGGAGCGTTGGCGGCGCTGTCCTGCCGCCCGCCGACAACGATATGGCCGGACATCATCCAGGCGGCAATCGCCAGCGTGAACAGCAGTGCCCAGACATAGGACATGCGCAAGGTGCGCTTGCGCGGCGGTTTCACCTCGACGATTTCGGAGTCGGGATCGGCAGGGCCGACGGGTTCTGGCTTCTGGCGCATGTCGCGGCTCTTACTCAGCGGCTTCGAGCGGCGCTTCGGGCCGGATCTCGATCAGACCGCGGTGCGATCGGAGATAGCGGATCCCCGCCTCGTTCAGTGCGATCCCGTACCCAAGCGCGAAGCGGCTGCCGGCGTGATCGCACTTTTCGGCACATTCCATCAGCCGTTCGAGACTTTGCTCCATCTGCTCAAGACGGGTCTCGATCAGCCGGTCGGCGCGATGCGGCTGCAGCCGATCTGCGTACAGGCATACGAACAGGAATTCCGAGCGGAACTGGTCTGGACCGGGCGTATCGTCCAGCGCTTCGATCAGCGCCGCGCGGCCGGCTTCGGTGATGCGATAGACGTTCCGCGGCCGTCCCGTCGTCCGATCTTCGTGGCGCGTAACAAGACTTTCGCGCGTGAGCCGCGTCAGCGCGGGATAGATCGATCCGAAACTCGCCTCAATAAAGTGGCTGAAACGCCCTTCGGACGCGAGCTTCTTGATTTCGTAGCCTGTAGCCTCCGAGAATTGGAGGATGCCCAGGCAAAGAGTTTTGACGTTCATGGGTCACCCGCGCTGAATGGCTCGCGCACACTTGCCGGATATATTGGGCAGATATATGTCCGGATCGGGTTCGAGGGTAGTCTCCTCGTCGTGGAGAGCCTCAAAAATGGTACGGCCGTCGAAGTGTGAAGCCTCACGGCTTCAAGAGCATCCGGAACGCGAATGCAGGACTTGAGCGAGCACAGGCCGGTATCGGAGCCGATGAGCCAAGCCACGCGGCGTAAGACGCTCCTGCGCTTTCTGACCTGCGGCAGCGTCGACAACGGCAAGTCCAGCCTCATCGGCCGGCTCCTGTTCGAGTCCGGATGCATTCCCTTGGATCAGCTCGCGGCGCTCCCTCGCGACAGGCGCGGCGCACCCGACCTTGCGCTGCTGCTCGACGGGCTTATGGCGGAGCGCGAGCAGGGGATTACGATCGATATCGCCTATCGCTATTTCGAGACCGCGCGCCGCAAATTCATCGTCGCCGACACGCCGGGGCACGAGCAATACACGCGCAACATGGCGACGGGCGCCTCGACCTGCGAGTTCGCCGTGCTGGTGCTAGACGCCTGCAAGGGCGTCACGACCCAGACTCGCCGGCACGCCTGCATCGTCGCGCTGCTCGGCATCGGCAAGGTCGCGCTCGCCGTCAACAAGATGGA
>JBKJVQ010000274.1:0-7313 GCA_046717125.1 Methyloligellaceae bacterium | reverse complement strand
GCGCGTCGTTCTGGGTTGCATACGTTGCGCTGCCTGATAAGGTGCGGAAAAACGCTGATAAGAACTTCCAGCTTCTCAAATCCGACCCGCGTCATCCATCTCTCGCATTGAAACCGGTTGGCAGGTTCTGGTCTGTGTGAGTGGGCGTGCGATATCGTGCGCTATCCGTTCCGGTCGAGGACGGTCTGCTGTGGTTCTGGATCGGATCGCACAGCGAATATGATAGGCGCATCCGGTGATATCGGTTGGCACTCAGGCCGCCCGTTTCACCACCTCGCCGTTGATCACCAGGCCGTCGCCCTCCGCCGTGATGCTCGCCGTCCCGCCGTCGCGCAGGCGGCCATCGAGAATCTTCTCCGCCAGCGGATCCTGCACGTAGCGCTGGATCGCCCGCTTCAGCGGCCGCGCCCCATAGGCCGGATCGTAGCCCTTGTCCGCGAGCCACTGCCGCGCGCGGTCGTCCAGGTTCAGCGTGATCTTGCGGTCGGCGAGCAGCTTGCGCAACCGATCGATCTGGATGTCGACGATCTGCGCCATGTGGTCCCGCTTCAGCCTGTGGAACAGGATGATTTCGTCGACGCGGTTGAGGAATTCGGGCCGGAAATGCGCGCGCACCATCGCCATCACCTCGTCGCGCACGGCGTCCGAATCCTGTCCCTCCGGCTGGCTGACGAGATACTCCGCACCGAGATTGGATGTCATGATGATGAGTGTGTTGCGGAAATCGACCGTGCGTCCCTGCCCGTCCGTCAGCCTTCCGTCGTCCAGCACCTGCAGGAGGACGTTGAACACATCGGGATGCGCCTTTTCGATCTCGTCGAACAGGATCACCTGATAGGGCCTGCGCCGCACCGCCTCAGTCAGCACACCGCCTTCCTCGTAGCCGACATAGCCCGGCGGTGCCCCGATCAGTCTGGCCACGGAGTGCTTTTCCATAAACTCCGACATGTCGATGCGGATCAGCGCCTGCTCGTCGTCGAACAGGAACTGTGCCAGCGCCTTGGTCAGTTCGGTCTTGCCGACTCCGGTCGGCCCCAGGAACATGAACGAGCCGATGGGCCGGTTCGGGTCCTGAAGCCCCGCGCGCGCACGTCGCACCGCCGTCGCAACGGCCTGCACCGCCTCACCCTGGCCGATGACGCGGTTGGCGATCTTGTCTTTCATGGAAAGCAGCTTCTCGCGCTCGCCTTCGAGCATGCGGTCGACGGGAATGCCGGTCCAGCGCGACACGACCGCGGCCACGTGATCCGCTGTCACGACCTCCTCGACGAGCGCGCCCTTGTCCTCCTGCGCTTCGAGCGCGGCGAGCTGGCGTTCGAGCCCCGGGACGATCCCGTAGGCGAGCTCTCCCGCCTTGGCGAGGTCGCCCCGGCGCTGGGCCTGTTCGAGTTCGGCGCGCGCGGTGTCGAGCTGTTCCTTCAGTGTCTGGACGCTCTGGGCCTTGCCCTTCTCCTCCTGCCATTTCCGGTTCAGCTCGGCCCCGCTGGTTTCGAGATCGGCTAGCTCCTTTTCCAGCAGGCCAAGCCTGTCGCGCGACGCTGCATCCGGCTCCTTCTTCAGCGCCTCGCGCTCGATCTTGAGCTGCATGATGCGCCGGTCGAGTTCGTCGAGCTTCTCGGGCTTGGAATCGATCTGCATGCGTAAGCGCGCGGCCGCCTCGTCCATCAGGTCGATCGCCTTGTCGGGCAGGAAGCGATCCGTGATGTAGCGGTTCGAGAGCGTGGCGGCCGTGACCAGCGCCGCGTCGGAAATCCGCACGCCGTGATGCAGCTCGAACTTCTCCTTCAGCCCACGGAGGATCGAGATTGTGTCCTCGACATTTGGTTCCGGCACGAATACGGGCTGGAAGCGCCGGGCAAGCGCCGCGTCCTTCTCGACATGCTTGCGATATTCGTCGAGCGTCGTCGCGCCGATGCAGTGGAGTTCTCCCCGCGCCAGCGCCGGCTTGAGTAGGTTGGAGGCGTCCATCGCGCCGTCCGCCTTGCCCGCGCCGACCAGCGTATGCATTTCGTCGATGAACAGCACGATGCCGCCGGCAGCCGCCGTGACCTCGTTCAGCACGGCCTTCAACCGTTCCTCGAACTCGCCGCGATATTTCGCCCCCGCGATCAGCGCGCCCATGTCGAGCGCGAGCACCTTTTTGTCCTTCAGGCTCTCCGGTACATCGCCGTTGATAATGCGCTGGGCGAGGCCCTCGACGATCGCGGTCTTGCCGACGCCGGGCTCGCCGATGAGAACCGGATTGTTCTTTGTCCGCCGCGAGAGGACCTGGATTGTGCGCCGGATTTCCTCGTCCCTGCCGATGACCGGATCGAGCTTGCCCGCCGCCGCCGCCTCGGTCAGGTCGCGGGCATAACGCTTCAGCGCATCGTAGGCCTGTTCCGCCGAGGCCGAATCCGCCGTCCGTCCCTTGCGCAGGTTCTGGATCGCCGCATCGAGCCGGTCGGCCTTGACGCCCGCCTGCGTCAGGATGCGCGACGCGTCGCTTTCCTTCGAGGCGAGCAGCGCCTGCAGCACACGCTCGACCGTCACGAACTGGTCACCGGCTTTCGAAGAGACCTGCTCGGCCTGATCCAGCATGCGCGCGGTCTGCGCCGCCATATAAACCTGGCTCGCGCCGCCGCCCGTCACTTTGGGCAGTTTGCTTAACGCCGCGTCTGTCAGCGACAGGGCTTCGCGTGGCCGTCCCCCCGCCTGTTCGATCAGGCTCGCGGCCAGGCCCTCCGGATCGTCCAGCAACGCTTTCAGCACATGCTCGGGCGTGATCTGCTGGTTGCCGTCGCGCAACGCGATGGTCTGGGCCGCCTGCAGGAAACCCTTCACGCGATCCGTCATCTTTTCGATGTTCAAGGGACTACCTCCTGAAGATGCGCGGGAAGGACGGCCGCATGCGCCGCACCGTCATATAATAGCGGCGACGTTGCCCCAAAACACTTTGCGCGCGTACGGTTTTCGCATTGGAAATGGGCCCCCGTTCCGGCAGTTGCCTCCCCGGCCCCATCGTGCGATGTGCGGGAAATGCCCAGTCCGCGCATCGCTGCCCTGTATCGCTATCCCGTAAAAGGATTGACGCCGCACGGGCTCGACCGGGTCGACGTCGAACAGGGTGAGGCGTTCCCCTTCGACCGCGCCTACGCGATCGAGAACGGGGCAATGGGGTTCGACACCGAGTCGCCGAAGCATTTCCCGAAGATCAATTTCCTCATGCTCGCCCGGAACGAGAGGCTGGCCGCCCTCGACTGCCGCTTTGACGAGGCAACACACGCGCTGACCATTCATCGCCATGGCAAGCAGGTGGCGCGGGGAGTCTTGAATACCGGGATCGGCCGCAATCTGATCGAGCAGTTCTTCGCCGCTTATTGCCGCGACGAGCTGCGGGGCGCGCCACGAATCCTCAGCGCAGAGGGACACAGTTTCTCGGACAAGGCGCGGAAATGCGTCCACATCGTCAATCTGGCGACGGTGCGCGATCTCGCGCGCAGCCTGGGTACGGAGATCGACCCGCTACGCTTTCGCGCCAATGTCTATATCGATGGTGTGGAGCCGTGGCGCGAACGCGACTGGGTCGACCACGACGTAGAGCTGGGGACCGCTACCCTTCACATCTTCGACCGTACGCAGCGGTGCGATGCGACCAATGTCGACCCCAGGACCGGGGTTCGCGACCTCGGCATCCCTGCATCGCTGGTGCGCGACCGGGGCCATATCGATCTTGGCATATACGGCGCGGTCACGCTCGGGGGACGGCTTGCCCCGGGTGACGACGTCCGGCCGCCAGACGCCGACGCTGCTGTCAGCGGCTAACTCTAGCTTGCCGTGTTCTCCGGGTTGGAGTTGTCGGCACCCGCGGATCCTGAAGAAGTTTCGCCGGAGCCATTGCCGTTGCTGACGGTTTGACCGCTGTCGCTCCCGTCGCCGTGGACGCTGCCGTTGACGGGCACATCGTTCCGAGGCTGTTGCTGATAGGACTGCGGCTGGCCGTCTCCACCCCGGCCGCCGTTCGGGCTTCGGTTGTGGCGGCGTCCGCCATGGCGTCCAAAGCCGCCCTCGCGATTGTCGCGGCCCTGTCCGCCATCGCGATTGTCGCGCCCTTCGCGGCGACCGCCATCGCGCTGTCCGTCCTCGCGGGCGACCTGCGGCTGAGGAAGCTGTGCGGGATCCTGCATATCGTCGTCGCCGTCCTCGTCGTCGATATCGCTGTCGAGCGACCAGGTGCGCACGCGCGGCGGCCCGGCGCCGTTAACGCTGTCGCCCTGACCCTGCGGGTGGGTGGGCTGCGAACTCATGATGATGCGGTTGTAATGCTCCGCATGCTGAAGATAGCCTTCGGCCTGCACGACATCGCCGTTCACCAGCGCGTCGCGCGCCAGGCTGACATATTTCTCGGCGATATGGGCGGCGGTCCCGCGTATCTTCACGTCGGGACCGTTCGACTCGAAGCTCCGCGTCAACGGATTGGCCGATTTGCGAGTGCCGCGGCCTCTTCCCCGGCGATTCTGTGGTTGTCCTTGCCTCATGGGCTCCCTGAATTGTTGCCGGTGCCGGCTTGCGCATAATCTCCCACAAGCCGTGGGCACCGTATGCTGCGACTGAAAAACTGGATCGAGCCTCGCTCGCGTTCACCTGCTGCTGCGCTCGGCGCAACGAAACCGGTTCGCCGGGTCTCAAGCAAAGCTCGCCGCGCATTCCCAAAGTGCGCCCCAAATGGACGTGTCGTCAGGACTGCAGGAAAACGGTCAAGCTTCCATCATGCCGACCAGGCGCAATCGCGATGCCTTCGAGGCCTACTGAAACCGCGTTCCCCATTCAGCAGCGCCTTGAGAACCAGCGCGCAGCGAACCGCGATTTCCGATTACACTGAAGAGCCTAGCCTTTCGCTTTCTCAGTTCCAAGCTCTTTTTTGTTAAAGCCTGCGCGCTGAGACACAGCGAACAATGCCGCTCAGATCGCGATACTCCGCAATCGTCTCTAAGCCGTCGAAACCAGCACGGCAGAGGATCGCGCGGAGGCTTCCTGCCTGTCCGTCGCCGACCTCGAAAATCATCCGTCCACCCTCAGAAAGTGCAGGCCCCGCACCGGCTACGATACGCCGGAAAGCGTCAAGACCGTCGCGTCCGCCGTCGAGCGCAAGGCGCGGATCGTGCAGCCTTACCTCCGGCGCGAGCGCGGCGATGTTGGCAGTGCGAATATAGGGAGGGTTTGTGACGATTACATCGAACCGCTCAGAGATGGCGTCAAACCAGTCGCCGCACACGAGCGAAGCGCGATGACCAACACGATGCCGCTGCGCATTGCGCTTCGCAATCCGGAGGGCACGTTCGTCTCGATCGACGCCGACGCCGGTCGCGGCCAGATGCTCGGCCAGCAGTGTGATCAGGATACACCCTGATCCTGTGCCGAGGTCGAGGACGCGCGGCGCAACCGCGCGAGAACTCCGCAAGGCTTCGAGCGCGGCGTCGACCAGCGTTTCGGTGTCCGCTCTTGGATCGAGCGTGGAGCCGTCGATCTCGAAGTTGCGGCCGTAGAATTCGCGGTTCCCGACAATGCGGGACACCGGTTCGCCGCCCGCGCGCCGCGTGACAAACGCATCGAGCCGCCTGCGCCCCGCCATCTCGGCCTGCTCGTGCGACCGCGCCACAAATCGCTCGATGCTCAGGCCGAACGCAGCCAGCGTCAGCACGCGCGCGTCGAGCTCAGGCGTCGGACTCGTAGGCCGCAGCCGCGCGGCGGCGCGTACCAAGCATGATCTGAGATCGGGCCCCGACGGATCGCAGATTGTCGCAGTCTCAGGCATTCCTGGTCTCGTCGAGCGAGGCCATCAACTCGGCCTGATGCTCCGTAATCAGCGCCTCAATGAGCTCGTCCAGCGCCTCGCCCTCCATCACCGTTTCGAGCTTGTAGAGCGTGAGGTTGATGCGGTGGTCGGTGACGCGGCCTTGCGGAAAATTATAGGTGCGGATGCGCTGTGAGCGGTCGCCAGTGCCGATCTGAGAGCGCCGGTTCTGCGCGCGCTCCTGGTCGAGCTTCTCGCGCTCGGCGTCATACAGCCGGGCACGCAGCACCTTCATCGCCTTGGCCCTGTTTTTGTGCTGCGATTTTTCGTCCTGCTGGATGACAACGACACCGGTCGGGAGATGCGTGATGCGCACTGCACTGTCCGTCGTGTTGACCGACTGCCCCCCCGGCCCAGACGCGCGGTACACGTCGATGCGCAGATCCTTCTCATCGATGACGATGTCGACTTCCTCGGCCTCGGGCAGTACGGCCACAGTCGCCGCCGACGTATGGATGCGCCCCTGCGCCTCAGTGTCCGGCACACGTTGCACACGGTGCACGCCCGACTCGAATTTCAGCCGCGCGAACACGCCCTTGCCCGCGACGGATGCGATCGCCTCCTTGTACCCGCCAGTCGCCGATTCCGACGCCGACATGAGTTGCAGCCGCCAGCCCTGCAGATCGGCGTAACGCTGGTACATACGCAGGAGATCGCCGGCAAACAACGCCGCCTCCTCGCCGCCTGTGCCGGCGCGGATTTCGAGGATCGCATTCTTCTCGTCGGCGGCGTCCTTGGGCAGGAGCAGGATCTGCAGCTTGAGCTCCAGTTCCTCGATCTTCCCATCCATGCCGGCCATCTCGTCTTCGGCGAGCGCGTACATGTCGGGGTCGGACTTGGGGTCATCGAGGATTTGCTGCAGGTCGTCGCGCTCTTTCCCGGTCTTCCGCAGCGCCTGGATGGCGGACACGATCGGGTCGAGATCGGAGAATTCCCGAGAAAGGCGGACGAAGCTTTCCTGGTCGGTTCTGGCCGACAGTTCGCCCTGCACCTGAGTCCAGCGTGCGACGAGGCGGTCGAGTGTCTCGCTTGGGATCGTCGTCATGGGATGCTGGAACGGTTACTGGTCTGGGCCGGGCAGCCTGTCAGCCTTTCGGCTGCGCGGATCGTCCTCGGAGACGGCAGGCTTGCCAGCATCCGGCGCTAGCACGTTGCGGACGCCTTCGGCAATAGTCGGAAACGGCGGGGGCATGCCTTCGAGCGTGCTGACCACGGTTCCGGGGCTAAGGATCAGGAGAGTGACGACGGTCAGCGTCACGAGACTCCCGACCATGTAGAACCCGTATCTGCGCAGCCATCGCCGCGGGCCGCGAAATCGCGCCGAGCGCGGCGCGACGTCGTCGTTCTCCCCCATGTCGGCGTCTTCGACAAACTCCGGTTCTTCGTATGCCGGCGCCGGTTCGTTGCGAAACGCCGGCTCGACCGGGCGCCTCGGTTCTGCGCGCGGTCGCGGCGCGGGACCTCTGTTATTCCCGTCGGG
>JBKJVQ010000273.1:0-3361 GCA_046717125.1 Methyloligellaceae bacterium | reverse complement strand
GAGCAGCGCTCAGTGTCGCTCACGCCAAGGGCGGTGCGGTGGTTGTAGCCGAAGTCGAACTCGGCAAGGTAGCGGTGCAAGTGGCTTTCGCCGCAATGCTGATAGATGCCTATCATGCCGCGTTTGAAGATTGCAAACACACTCAAACCTATTGCATAAACTATAGCAAAATGCTCTAGTTTATGTGAAGCAGATCGCTTACAGCAAGGCTGCCATCAGGACGTTGCGCCGGATGCCAGCCAACGCCTCGAAGCTGATCCGCGACAAGATCATGCAGTATGCTGAAGACCCGGCGAGCCTTGCAAACAACGTGAGTGCCCTGAAGGATGAAGCTGGCATCTTCCGGTTGCGGGTCGGCGACTGGCGCGTGCTGTTCAACGAGACCGGCGAAGTGATCGAAATCATCCGTGTCGCGCCCCGAGGTCGGGCTTACTGAGCAGGAGCGCAACCCATGAACGCGCAGATCATCACCAGCCCTGCCGGCGAGCGACTCGTCGTGCTGCCCGAGGCCGAGTATCAGGCCCTCGTAGGAGCGGCGGAGGACGCTGCCGACAGGGACGCCGTCAAGCGCTTCCGCGAGGCGCTGGAAGCCGGAGATGAGGAGCTTGTTCCGTCCGATGTCGCCGCCCGCCTGATCGATGGCGAGAACCCGGTGCGTGTCTGGCGTGAGCATCGTGGCTTCAGCACAACGGCGTTGGCCAAGGCGGCTGCGCTGTCTCAGCCGTATATCGTCCAGATCGAGAGCGGTGCACGAACGGGCTCCGCGAGGTCCCTCGACAAGATCGCAAAGGCCTTGGGCGTCAGCGTCGACGACCTGATCTCGTAACTTCGCGGGTCACCCGCCCCAAATCCACCGTTCCAGCTCCCCGTCCTTCACCGTCCCCTCGCTCACGGCCACACTCCGCACAGACACCCCCGCCTCATGCACCGTCTCGGCCGAGCCCGACACGAGCGGATGCCACCAATACAGATCGCGTCCCTCGGCGATCAGCCGATAGCCGCAGGTCTCGGGCAGCCACCAGCGCTCCGCCAGATTCTCCGGCGTCAAAGTCAGGCAATCGGGCACATGCTCCGTCCGCCGCGCATAATCGCCGCAGCGGCAGGCGCCGATATCGAGCAGCCGGCACGCCGCGCGTGTGTAGTAAACGTCGCCACTATCCTCATCTTCCAGCTTGAGCAGGCAGCAGCGGCCGCAGCCGTCGCACAGGCTTTCCCACTCGGCCTGTGACATCTCCGCCATGGGCTTTGTGCGCCACCACGGAAGCGGCTTTTTCTGCGCTGATTTATTCCGCATTTTGCGCCATAAAGGGGCTTCAGGAATTTTCATCCATACACCGCCGCGCCGATCGGTGCGCCGGAATGGTTTTCAGGCCGCCAAGATGCGCAGATCCCAACGCAAACCAAACGCGAAAGGGCGCAAGGTCGATTGGATGGCGCTCGACGCCGTCATCGACTCATCCCTCTATCGCGCGGGCTCCTGGGTCAAGGATGCGTGGAGCGCCTATTCGACGTTCTTCAATCGATTCCGCCTGCGCGGGCCGCTCCGCATGGCCAACGAATTCACCTCCGAGGCCCTGACGCTCGGCGTCGGCGGCTTCGCGGTCATGCTCGCCTTCGCCATTCCGGCGTTCGAAGAGGCGGGCGATATCCGCCTCGAGCCCTACGCCGTCACCTTCCTCGACCGCTACGGCAACGAGATCGGCAAGCGTGGCAGCCTGCATGATGACGCCGTGCCTCTGGAAGAAATCCCGGACATCATGATCAAGGCGACCCTCGCTACCGAGGACCGCCGCTTCTTCTCGCATTTCGGCATCGACATCATGGGTACGTTCCGTGCCATGGCCGAGAACGTGAAGGCCGACGGCGTGGTCCAGGGCGGCTCCTCGCTCACGCAGCAGCTGGCCAAGAACCTGTTCCTGTCGTCCGAGCGCACGCTCGACCGCAAGATCAAGGAAGCCTTCCTCGCGATGTGGCTCGAGACGCGTTACACCAAGCGCGAAATCCTCAAAATGTATCTCGACAAGGCCTATATGGGCGGCGGCGCGATCGGCGTCGAAGGCGCGGCGCAGTTCTATTTCGGCAAGTCGATCCGCGAGGTGAACCTCGCCGAAGCCGCGATGCTCTCCGGCCTGTTCAAGGCCCCCACGCGCTATGCGCCGCACATCAATCTCCCGGCCGCCCGCGCCCGCGCCAACGAGGTGCTCGAGAACATGGTGCAGGCGGGGTTCGTGACCGCCGGCCAGGTATTCGGCGCGCGCACGCAGCCGGCGCAGGTGATCGAGCGGCCGGATTTCTACGCGCCGGACTGGTTCCTCGATTGGGCGTTCGAGGAGGTGCAGCGCATCATGAAGGCGAGCGGCAAGACCGATGTCGTGCTCAACGCGCGCACGACCGTCGATCTCGGCCTGCAGAAATCGGCCGACCAGGCCGTCGAGTCGGTGCTGCGGCAGACCCGTCGTTCGCGCCGGACCCAGCAGGCGGCGCTTGTCTCGATGGAGCATGATGGCGCGGTCCGCGCCATGGTCGGCGGCCGGGATTACGGCGAAAGCCAGTTCAACCGGGCGGCCCACGCGCTGCGCCAGCCGGGTTCCTCGTTCAAGTCCTACGTCTACCTCTCGGCGCTCAAGACCGGGAAGTACAATCCGCGCAGCATCGTGGTGGACGGGCCGGTCGGCTGCGGCCGCTGGTCGCCGAAGAATTACGCCGGGGGCTACTCCGGCCGCATGACCCTGACGACAGCGATCGCCCGCTCGATCAACACGATCGCGGTCAAGCTGTCGCTCCAGGTGGACCGCGAGACAGTGCTCGAAGACCTGAAGACGATGGGCATCACGCGCCTGAAGAAAACCTGCTCGATGGCGCTTGGCGACCAGGGCCTGACGCCGCTCGAACATACCGGCGGCTACGCGACTTTCGCCAATGGCGGCTACAAGGTTACGCCTTACGCCATTGAGGAAATCAACAACTCCAAGGGCGATCTCCTCTATCTGCATGAGCGCGATGTGCCAAAGCCCGAGCGCATCTTCGATCAGCAGCCGATCGAGCAGCTGAACCAGATGCTCCGGGCGGTGGTGACCGAGGGCACCGCCAAGGCAGCGGAACTCGATTTCACCTATGTCGCCGGCAAGACGGGCACGAGCTCGGCCTATCGCGACGCCTGGTTCATCGGCTACACCGGCCAGTACGTGACCGGCGTCTGGTTCGGCAATGACGACTTCAAGCCGATGGGGCGCATCACGGGCGGCAGCCTGCCTGCGCAGGTCTGGAAGGCCTATAATGTTCCGGCGCATGTGAGCATGGCCATTCCGCAGATCGCCGGACTGCCGCTCCACCCGGTACAGCAGGAAGAGCAGAACCGTAT
>JBKJVQ010000272.1:0-11696 GCA_046717125.1 Methyloligellaceae bacterium | reverse complement strand
ATCGCGGCCCGACTATCTGCGTCTGTTTCGGCGTTGGCGCGAGACAGATCGCAGATGCAGCCGCTGCGGGTTGCACAACTGTAGCCGCCATCGGTGCGGCGCTTCAGGCTGGAACGAATTGCGGCTCATGCCGTCCCGACATCAAGCAGATCGTCGATGCATGTCGTCTCCAGGCTGCCAAATGAACGCGCGCCTGCGCACGTCCCGCCGGGCCACCGCAACAGATCGCCCGATGCCGCGCTGATGGCCGCAACTGAATGGCTGGCGCGCTCGAAGTCGCGACAGTCTGGATTGGAGATCGCGGCACGTCGGGCGAGGTCCCGGCAGCGCCGCTCGCAATTCTGCGACTTCGTGCAAGACCGGTTCTCACCGTCCAGCAAGGAAAAAGGCGTCCACCGGGTGGACGCCTTTCGGGCAAAGCCCGGCCGCTTGGGGGCGGCCGGGGCGGATCGCCTCGCACGAACGCTACTTTCTCCAGCTGGTCAGGATCGGCTTGTCGTGGCTGAACTTGACCTTCAGGCCGCCCAACACGGTGCGTCCCTGTCCGGGCTTGATGCCGTCCGCGCGGTCCGTGATGTAGAGCTCATCCTCGAGATTGAAACCGTTGACGAACAGCGTTGCGTTGGTGCCCGGGATGGTGTATTCGCCCGCGCCGAGATCAGCCAGACATCGTCGACAATGCCGACTTCGCCTTCGCCTTCAGGATCGACGCGCGTGTTCTGGACATCGGTGAAGAACGCGCCGCGATAGGTCCAGGTGATCGAGGCGTCCCAGCCCGATTTGTGCTCGACGCCGAGCGTGAGGTTGGCGAACTCCTTAGGATTCTCCGGAACCTCGTTGCCGTTGAGCGAAGCGAGGACCTCGCCGGTGTCCTCATCGAGATCGACGCCGTCGACTATGATGTTGTCGGCGTAGGTGTAGACGCCCTCGCCGTAGAGGTTCAGGGCCCAGCCGGTATTGGGCGCGGTGTCGAGCCGGCCGTACAGCTCAACACCGTCGATCTCCACGTCGACCGAGTTAAAAATGTTGTTGCCAAGATCGTCTGTCACGGACTCCTTGATCTGGAATTCCTTGACGTTGGAATGGAACACCGCCGCATCGAAGGTCACGCCCTTGATCGCGGTGGTGCGCAGGCCGGCCGAGTAGTTGTTGCCGAGTTCCTGCGGCAGCGGGAAAGCCTCGCCACGCGCCACGTGCGGCGTGAAGCCCCGGTGGTAGCTGCCATAAAAGTTGATCTTGTCGGTCATGCGGTAGGAGTAGGCGACGCCGGGTAGCGGATGCTGCTCGTCGAAGCCCTCGCGCACCGGAAACTCGACCGTGTCGTCCGCGCCGCCGTTGATCTCGGTCACGCGGTCGAGATCGAAGATTTCGAAGAGGATGCCCGGGATGACGGCGAGCTTCGGGGTGATGTTGATCGCCGTCTGGGCGTAGACCGCCCCCGTATCCGCCTCATAGCGCTCGAACAGATCGTTGAGCTCGCCGCGATTGTCGAAGTTCAGGATTTCTCCGACCTCGCCGATCCTGTTGCGATTATCGAACTTGTGCTTCTCGTAGCGCACGCCCGCCTGGATATCCTGCGTCATGCCCCAAAGGAACGGCCGGTTGGCGAGCTGGATGCGGCTTTCCGCGCCGTAATAGCGGTACAGACGATCGCGGCCTTCCATGAAGCCGTCGAATCCGTCGGGATTGCCATCGTCGTCGAACACTTCCTGCGGGTTGGCGGGATCGCCTTCCGCCTCGAAGCGCGGCCGGTCGACGTACTGGCCGTAGACTTTGGACGAGATGGTCGTGGTCGGGTCGATATAGAGATTGTGCGCAACCTGCAGCCGGTAATGGTCGGCATTGAAGTTGTTGAAGATCGCGCCCGGCTTCACACAGCTCTTGCAGCGGCCGAACTGCTGGAATTCCTCCGTGGTGAAATTGTCTTCGTCGAAATTGTCGCGCTGGCGGAAATAGCCGCTCGACACGGTCATGTCCTGGTTCTTACCCTGCCAGCCGAGCGCGCCGTAATAATCGTTGTAGCGCAGGCGCTCGGTGTCGAACGCGCCGTCGGCGTCCAGGCCCGAATACGCGAACACGTATCCGAAATTCCCCGACTGCGCCCGGTGATGGAAGTGCCGCATGTTCGAGTCTTTGTTTCCGACCGCGCCAGAGGCCACGGTCTCGGGCACGCCGAAGGGCGACAGATTGCGGAAGTTGACGACGCCGTAATTGTTCAGCGGTCCGTAGGAAATCACCGAGCCCTTGAGCACCTCGATGGCCTCGACGCGGTCGACCGGCGGCGTGTAGTGGGTCGACGGATCGATATAGGATGAATAGTTGATGGACTGGCCGTCTTCCATGATCAGCACCTTGCGCGAGCGCCTGACAGGCGCGCCGCGAATGCCGATGCCGGAATGGCGTCCGAAGCCGTCATCGTTGACCGTGATCACGCCGGGCACGCGGGCCAATGCCTCCTGCGCGCTGACGGGACGGAATTCGTCGATCTCGACGTCCGAGACACGGTCGCCGGAGCCGGCGAAGTTCTGCAGATCGCTCGGCAGCATGGCAAACGTATTGATTGGCGTGAGTGTCTCAAGCTCGGCGCCGGGCCCGTCTCCGGCCGCGACCGATGCCTCGACCGGGGCTTCGACCGGGGGCCCGGCCACAGCCGTGGCCACCACCGCCACAGGCGCCTTCGGGCGCGCAGGACGTGCAACCCGCTGCCGGCTCGGCGCGGACTTACCGCGCCGTACCGAGCGCGGCACGGCCCGTTGCTGCTGCTGCACAACGGTGACTTCCGGAAGCGAGTCCTGCGCCGCAGCCTCCCTCACATCGGCGCCTGGGAACAGGAAGACCGCTCCCGTCAATAGCGCCGTCCTGAACGATTTGGTCGTCTTCATGGCAGTCCCCCGTTCCCCGTCGGCCTTGGCCGTTGATCCGCCTCGGCGGCGCGATGCCGTCCGGGCGCTGTCCCGTTTCAGTCATCGATGAGTGGAAGGAGAGCTTTCGCCCGATCCGCCTGCCGGTCCCTAAGAACCCGTTGCGGAAGTGTTTCAGCGCCAGTGACGGCCCCCCGGCCGCTCCAACGCCGCAAACGGAACCGTCGTCCGCCTGCCCCCGCAATCCCATCGCCATTTCCGCGCCCCACGTCGGACGCGTGCTGCCTTGTGGCAATCTTGTGGCGAACTGTAGAGAGCGCCGCGGGAGCCTCCGCTGACGCAAAGATTAAAAACACATGACCGGAGAATTAACGCACCAGCGATGGGGCATTGAAGGCACGACCCTTTTCCCGGTCCAGCCTTGCGGGCCGCGGAAAGCAGCGCTATGTCAAACAGAGAATTTTCGGTCGACAATCTGACGATGGAGGTCGTGTTGCATCTTATGGAACGCGCGGGCATATCCTGCGCCCGCGCATCGGTGGGTCGCCCGCGCGCGCGCCGCGCCCCAGTTGCCACCGCGCTTATATTGGCGCTGGGTTTCGGATTGTCGCCCTGGGCCCCGAGCCACGCACAGGAAGCGCCCAAGGCGGGCGCCCCCCAGGCCGCGATGGAAGTTGAGCTCAACAAACTCGAGCCGCAGGACAAGAGCTGCCGCGCCTATGTGGTCGTCAACAACAAGTCACAGGATGACTATTCGTCGTTCAAACTCGACCTCGTCATGTTCCAGCCCGATGGCGTCATCGGCCGGCGCTTCGCGGTCGAACTCGCCCCGCTCCGTCCTGGCAAGCGCACGGTCAAGCTGTTCGATATCGACAACCTCAAATGCGAGGACGTGGGAAGTTTTTTGATCAATGACGTTGTCGAGTGCAGCGCCGGCGGATCCGATGCTCAGGATTGCCTTGGCCGTCTCGCCGTTTCTTCCCGCACGAAGGTAGAACTGACGAAATAAGGACTGTAAAATTTGGAACCGAATCCCCCCGTGCCAGTCGAAGCCGTATCGCCGGAGGCGGCGCAGGACTTTTCAATTATCGGACTGATCTGGAACGCCGATCCGGTGGTTCAGGCGGTCGTCGCTCTCCTGATCCTGATGTCGGTCATGAGCTGGGCGATCATTTTCGAAAAATGGTTCCGGCTGATAGGCCTCCGGCGCGGTGTAAGGGGCCTCGAAGCGACCGCGCGGGGCGATCATCGTCGCGCCGGCCGCGGCATCACGCGCGTGCTTTTGCGCGCAGCCGAAGAGGAAAGCGCCGGCGGCGCGGTGCGCGGAGAGGACGGGAACGACGTCCGCAGCCGGCTGGAGCGCGCCATGCGGGGCGCCATGAAGGGTGAGCTGCGACGCATGGAGTCCGGCTTGCCGTTCCTCGCAACGGTCGGCTCCGCGGCGCCGTTCATCGGCCTGTTCGGCACGGTCTGGGGCATCATGCACAGTTTCACCGCCATCGCCCAGGCGAAGGATACGAGTCTCGCGGTCGTTGCGCCCGGCATCGCAGAAGCCCTTTTCGCCACCGCGCTCGGTCTCGCGGCGGCGATCCCCGCCGTAATGGCCTATAATCAGATCACTGTCGGGCTTGGCCGCGCGGCCGCCCGTATCGGCGTGTCGGTCACCAGTTTGGCCAAGCAATTCTCGCGCGGCGAGGTCGCCGTTGAGCGCCACGGACGCGCAGCCTGATGGGAATGTCGGCGGGCGGCGGCGCAAATTTCGACGACGATGACGAGACCGACTACCGGCCTCTGGCGGAGATCAACATCACGCCGTTCGTCGACGTCATGCTCGTGTTGCTCATCATCTTCATGGTCGCCGCGCCGCTCATGATGTCCGGCGTACCGGTCGAGCTTCCGAACACTTCGGCCGCGCAGGTCACGACGCCAAAGAAACCGATGGTCGTCACCTTGACGTCGAAAGGCGAACTCTTCATCCGCGACGAGCAGATCCCGCCAGAAACGCTGGTCGGGCGGCTCGGCCAGATCAGGGCCGAGGAGGGCGACACAATCGTCTATGTGCGCGCGGACAAGACCGTCGACTACGGAGAGGTGATGAACATTCTCGGCCGCGTCGGCGAGGGCGGCTACCCGCGCGTTTCGCTTCTGTCACAGCCGGCTGCCAAAGAGCGCGGCGCCGACACCGGATTCTAGATCACGCGTTATGTCGCTGCGTCTGCTTACCTACGTATTCTCGATCGGCGTGCACGCGCTGGTTGCGCTTGCCTTCTACGATTTTGCGCCAACAGGGGCGATCGACGAAGGCGTGGGCGAAGACATGATGATCGTCGAGCAGGGCATAGCGCTTGAGGGCCTTTACAAGGCAGGCGAGGCGCAGGAGACGATCGAAGCGGTTGAGGCGACGCCACAGGAGGAAAGCGCCGCCCGGCAGCGGCTCGAAGAGGTAAAGGCGCCCGAGAAGCCGGTCGAGAAGACGGTGGAAGAGAAGCCCGTCATCGAGCCTCCGCTCGAAAAGCCGGTCGAGCCGGAGGAACCGCTACCCCCCGAAATGAAAATAGCCGAGCTGCCGCGGGAGACCGAGATCATCGACTCCGAACTGGGACCGGAGCCGGAAGCCCTGCGCATGCGCGAGGCCGAGATCGTCAAGGAAAAGGTCGAGATCGAGGAGGTGAAGGAGCCTCAGCCCGAGCAGCTCGCCTCGCCCGAACAGATCGAGATTGTCGCCGTCGAGGAACAACGCGCCACCAGCCAGGAAAAGAAGGGCGGCGACGCCAGCAAGAGACGCGCCTATTTCGGCCGTATGGCGAAACATATCGAGCGCAGAAAGATCAATCCCCGCTCGAAAAATCGCGGCATGGTCGTGGTCGAGATGACTGTCGATCCGTCGGGCAAAGTGCTGAGCCGGCAAGTGAAAAAGAGCTCGGGCTTCAAGAATCTCGATGCGGCAGCGGTGGCCTCGGTGGACAAATCCTCCCCATTCCCTCCGTTCGACGGAAACATTTCGAGCGGTCCACTCGTCGTTGCGGTTCCTTTCAAGTTCGTCATCCGCTGATCGCGCACTAGAGCATGATGCCGAAAAGTGTGAAGCGGTTTTCGGACAACATCATGCTCAACCCATTGGAATCGATCACGTTTATTACTTGGGGTTGTATTAACCCCAAGTCATCGTGATCTAGGCTCAGGTTGCGACGGCGCCGACACGTGTTGCGTGCAGCTCGAACGCAGCCGCCAGAAGCGCTTTGGTATAGTCTGTCTGCGGAGTTTCGAATATCTCGTCGGCGCTGCCGCTTTCGACCACTTTGCCGCCGCGCATAACGATCACCTTGTTCGCAAGCGCCCGGACGACACGCAGATCGTGGCTGATGAAGAGGTAGGCGAGATCGTGCCTTCCCTGAAGCTCGCGCAACAGATCGACGATCTGGGCCTGCACCGAGACGTCGAGAGCGGATGTCGGCTCGTCCAGCACGACGAATTTCGGCTCGAGCACCATGGCGCGCGCGATCGCGATTCGCTGCCGCTGACCGCCGGAGAATTCGTGCGGGTACCGGTCCTGAACGCCGGCGGGTAGTCCCACCTCCTTCAGCGCGCGCGCAACGCGGTCCCGGCGCTCCTCGCGCTTCAGGTCGGGGCTCTGGATCGCGAGGCCTTCGCCGATAATCTGACCGATCGACATGCGCGGGCTGAGCGAGCCGTAAGGATCCTGAAAGACAACCTGCATCTGCTTGCGCAGAGGCCGCATGGCCCTGGCCGAGTAGGCGTCGATGTTGTCGCCGAGATAGACGATCGGGCCTGCGCTCGATGTGAGACGCAGCAGGGCGAGGCCGAGCGTCGTTTTGCCGGAACCGGATTCGCCCACGACCCCGACGGTTTCTCCCCGCCTTATCTCCAGTGACACGCCGTCGACGGCCTTGATGTGCCCAACCGTCCTGCGCAAAACCCCGCGCCTGACGGGAAACCAGACCTTCAGATCGTCCGTTGACAGAACAACAGGTGCGTCCGGCGCAACCGGCGAAGGGCGGCCGCGCGGTTCGGAGGCGAGCAGATGCTTTGTGTAGGGGTGTTTGGGATCGCGAAACAGTTCAGTCGTTTCGTTGCGCTCGACGATTTCGCCGTCGTTCATGACGCAGACGCGGTCGGCCATTTTCCGGACGATGCCTAGGTCGTGGGTGATGAGCAGCATCGCCATGCCGAACTCGGCCCTGAGCTGCAGAAGCAGCTCCAGGATCTGCGCCTGTATGGTCACGTCCAGCGCGGTTGTGGGCTCGTCTGCGATCAAAAGATCGGGCTCGTTTGCCAGAGCCATGGCGATCATGACCCGCTGGCGCTGTCCGCCGGAAAGCTGGTGCGGATAGGAGCCGAGCCGGCCTTCCGGGTCGTCGATGCCAACCTTGCTGAGGAGATCGAGAACGCGCAACCGCGCCGCGCGGCCGGACATGCCTCCGTGCACGCGCAGCACTTCGCCCACCTGCTGCTCGATCGTATGCAGCGGGTTAAGCGATGTCATCGGCTCCTGGAAGATCATCGAGATCTGGTCGCCGCGGATTTCGCGCATCCTGCCGGGGGGGCGTTTCAGCAGGTCTTCGCCCTTGAAGAAAATCTCGCCGGTCGGATGATGCGCCGCGCCTTCGGGCAAGAGCCGGATGATTGAGAGTGCCGAAACCGTCTTGCCAGAGCCCGATTCTCCGACCAGCGCCACGGTCTCGCCCGGCTTGATGTCGAACGAAATATTGCGCACGGCGTGGGGGCTATCGGCGCCATGGAACGCGACCGACAGGTTCCGGACATCGACGAGCTTTTCCGGACCGTCCTTCACGCGCCTCACCGGAACGTCTTGCGCGGGTCGAGCGCATCGCGCACGGCCTCGCCAACGAAAATCAGTAGACTGAGCATGATGGCAATGGTGAAGAACGCGGTGATGCCGAGCCACCAAGCCTGCAGGTTCGACTTGCCCTGGGCGAGCAGCTCGCCGAGTGAGGGCGATCCCGGCGGCAGTCCGAAGCCAAGGAAATCGAGACTGGTCAGGGTCGTGATCGAGCCGTTCAGGATGAACGGCATGAAGGTGAGCGTTGCCACCATCGCGTTCGGCAGGAGGTGCCGGAACATGATCTTCATGTTTGACAGGCCGAGCGCACGCGCCGCCCGGACATACTCGAAATTTCGCGCACGCAGGAATTCCGCACGGACGACGCCAACGAGTGCGACCCAGGAGAATGCGAGCAGAATGCCGAGCAGGATCCAGAATGTCGGTTCGATAAACGATGCGACGATGATCAGGAGGTATAGCGTCGGGATTGACGTCCAGATTTCGATGAAGCGCTGGAAACTGAGATCAACCCAGCCGCCGAAATAGCCCTGCACCGCGCCGGCGACAATGCCGACGATCGAGGACAGGACGGTCAGCACCAGGCCAAACAGGACCGAGAGGCGAAAGCCGTAGATAATGCGCGCCACGACATCGCGACCCTGATCGTCCGTGCCGAGCCAATTCTCCTGCGACGGCGGCGCCGGGTAGGGAACCGGCGGCGTCATGTTGATCGTATCGTAGCTGTAGCGGATGGGCGGCCAAAGCACCCATGCGCCGCTGTCTCGGAGAAGATCCTGCACGAGAGGGTCGCGATACTCGGCCTCGGTTTCGAACTCGCCGCCGAACGCGGTCTCGGGGTAGGCGAAAAAAACTGGATACATGGTTCGCCCTTCATGACTGACGATCAGAGGGCGGTCGTTGGCGATGAATTCGGCGAACAGGCTAACGACGAACAGGATCATGAAGAGCCAGAAGCTCCAGTAGCCGCGTCTGTTCTTCTTGAAATTTTCCCAACGCCGGCGGTTGAGCGACGACAGCACGAAGCGGCGGCCGCTTTCGACTTCGCGTACCTGTTCTTCCCTGACGGCGACATCGACGGGTGCATCCATCGTCACATGTCCCGCGACTCGAAATCGATCCGCGGATCGACCCAGGTGTACATGAGATCGGAGACCAGATTCGTCAGTAGACCTATCAATGAGAAAATGTAGAGCGTCGCAAACACGACGGGGTAGTCGCGATTGACGATGGACTCGAACGACAGAAGCCCCAGACCGTCGAGCGAGAAAATGGTTTCGATCAGCAGCGATCCGGCGAAGAACGAGCCTAAGAAAGCCGCCGGGAAGCCCGCGATGATGATCAGCATCGCGTTGCGGAAGATGTGGCCGTACAGAACCTCGCGCTCGCTCAAACCCTTGGCCCGCGCCGTCATCACGTACTGTTTTCGGATCTCGTCGAGAAACGAGTTCTTGGTGAGGAAGGTCGTGGTCGCGAAGGCGGACAAGGCGAGCGCTGTCAGCGGCAAGGTGAGATGCCAGAAATAGTCGACGATCCGCTCGGGCCACGACATCTGCGCCCAGTTGTCGGAGGTCAGACCGCGCAACGGGAACCAGTCGAGAAACGATCCGCCCGCGAACAGGATGATGAGGAGCACGGCGAACAGGAAGCCGGGAATCGCGTAGGCGATGATGACAACCGTCGAGGTCCAGATGTCGAAGCGCGATCCATCGCGCACGGCCTTGGCTATGCCCAGCGGAATCGAGATGGCGTAGGAGATCAGGGTCATCCAAAGGCCGAGCGACACCGAGACGGGAAGTTTCTCGATGATGAGATCGATAACGCTCACGTCGCGAAAATACGAGTTGCCAAAGTCGAAGCGCAGATAGTTCCAGACCATGAGAAGGAAGCGCTCATGGGCGGGCTTGTCGAAGCCGAACTGCTTTTCCAGGCTCTTGATAAACTCGGGATCGAGGCCCCGTGCGCCGCGATATTTCGAACTGGCGGTGCCCCCCTCCCCGGGCTGGGACTGCTGTGCGCCGGAAAAATCGCCGCCGCCGCCGCCGATGCGGGCCGTCGCCGCAACGTCGGTCCCGGTCAGTTGCGCGATCACGCGCTCGACCGGTCCTCCCGGCGCGAACTGGATGATGACGAAGCTGATCAGCATGATGCCGAGCATGGTCGGCAGGATCAGCAGCAATCGCCGGATGATATATGCGCTCATGCGGGAAGGATCGATCCGTTCGCAGGATCACGATGAGTTCGGGCCTGGCCCGAAATCATGAACGTGATCGCATTCAAAGTTTGAGCATGACGTTGGTCAGAAAACCGCATCACACTTTTTGGCGCCATGCTCAATGGATACGCTGAAGCATCGCAGCTTTGTCCGGCCTGCGCCACCACGTGTCCAGGATGCCGCGATCGTAAAGCGGCTTGATTGCAGGGCGCTCGAAACGGTCCCAATAGGCGATGTTGTGGCTCGCCTTGTACCAGTGCGGGACCCAGTAGTGTCCTGCGCGTAGCACGCGGTCGAGCGCGCGCGCTGCGGTCGTCAGCTCATCCCGCGATTGCGCGTTCACCACCTTCTCGATCAGCGCATCGATCGCAGGATCGGAAATGCCCGCGATGTTGAAGGAGCCCGGAGAAGAGGCTGCGTCCGATCCGAAGAAGGCGCGCAGGCCGACGCCGGGCGTATTGCCCATGCCGTATCGCTCCGTCGTCAGATCGAAATCGTAATCCTTGACACGCTGCTGGTATTGCGCGGGGTCGACCATGCGCTGGCGCGCCTCGACGCCGAGAAGCCGCAGATTGCGCACGAAGGGCGAAATCACGCGCTCGAAGTTCGGTTCGAAGTTCAGGAACTCGACGGTGAGGCGTTCTCCCTTCTCGTTTGTGCGGATGCGCTCCGTCCTCGCGCTGCCGAAGCCGGTCGCGATCAGGGTCCGGCACCAGAAGCCGCAATCGGGATCTTCGATCTCGATGACGCGAATTTTCCAGCCGGCCGCATCGAGCAGCTTGCCCGCCTGGCGCAACCGCTCGCGATCCTGGCCCGAGCCATCCGTGACCGGCGGCAGCACGGCCGGACCAAGCGCAGCTGGATCGACGGGATGGCGGAGGCCCTCGAGCAGCGCCATTTCCTCGGCGCTCGGTGCGCCTTCCGCCTTCATCGGCGAGTTCTCGAAATAAGACTGGGTGCGCGCATACAGGCCGTGAAACAGGGTCTTGTTGGCCCATTCGAAATCGAACACGAGTCCCAGCGCCTCGCGCACGCGCTTGTCCTTGAACTTGTCGCGGCGCGTGTTGATGAAAAACCCTTGCGTGCCCGAGGGCGTCGCGTCGGGGAGCGTCTCGATCTTGATGCGGCCGTCCTTCGCTGCCGGGAAGCCATATTCCGTCGCCCAGACCTTCGCGGTGAATTCCTCGCGGAAATCGTAGGCGCCGGCCTTGAACGCCTCCATGGAGGCGGTGCGGTCGCGGAAATACTCGAACCTGATCTCGTCGAAATTCCAGCGTCCGCGTGTGACGGGAAGGTCCTTTGCCCAATACTCAGGATTGCGCTTGTAAACGATCGAGCGCCCCTGCTGCACACGGCCGACCGTGTAGGGACCTGAGCCGAGTGGGGGATCGAGCGTGGTCTGGTCGAATTCGCGCTTCGCGTAATACGCCTTTGACAGGATCGGCAGTGCCGCGACAGTCAGCGGCAGGTCGCGGACCAGCTCGCCCGTGAAAATATATTTGACCGTATGCGGATCGATTGTCTCGGCCTTGACGACGTCGCGTATCGTCTGGCGAATGATCGGATGTCCCTTCTCCTTGAGCGTGTCGAAGGAGAATACCAGATCGTCCGCGGTCACCGGGGAACCGTCGGAGAACCGTGCCTCGGGTCGAAGGTAGAACGTTACCGAAAGCCTGTCGTCGGCAACTTCCGCCTCGCGGGCGACAAGCCAGTACACGGCGTCGGGCTCGTCTTCAGCGCGCGCCATCAGCGTATCGAACAGGAGTTCGAGCCCCTGCGCCGCGTTGCCCCTCAGGAT
>JBKJVQ010000271.1:0-2540 GCA_046717125.1 Methyloligellaceae bacterium | reverse complement strand
CCCCCAACCCCTCTCCGATTTCGGAGAGGGGAGTCAGACGAGGCGACTACAGTGCTCTGGACTCCCCTCCAGAGCACGAAACACGTTGCCCGCTTGCCCGATTGCCTGTTTGCTATCCTCATGGCTGATAGCGCTGAACGTTGAGCTGGTGCTCTTCGAAGGTCGCGGCGAAGACGTGGCTGCCGTCGTTGCGGGCGACGAAGAAGAGGTGCTTGGTCTGGGCCGGGCGGATGACCGCTTCGATCGCGGCGATGCTGACGCTGCCGATGGGCCCTGGCGGCAGGCCGACTTCGACATAGGTGTTGTAGGCCGAGGCAAACTGGAGGTCCTGCAAAGATAGCTCCTTCTTCCAGAAGCCGAACTGGGCGATGCTGCCCGGCCGCGCCGTAATCGCATACTGCACCGTGGGATCGGCCTGGAGCGCCATGCCCTCTTTGAGCCGGTTGCGGTAGACGCTGGCGATGACGGCGCGTTCCTCTGGGATGACCACCTCGCGCTCGATGATCGCGGCGAGGGTCAGAACATCATGCACCGTGAGGCCCTGGGCCTTCGCCGCGGCGCGCAACTCGGGCGTGAAGCGCTGCGACATCGCCTCGAGCATCTGCAGGACAACCTCGCTGGCGGTGACGCTGCGATTGAAGCTGTAAGTCGCTGGGTAGACGTAGCCCTCGAGCGTCGATGAGCGAGGGCGGCTCGCGAGCAGGTCCGTATCGATGTTCGTGCCGGAAGTGGCGATCGTGTTGGCGGCGGTGAGGAAGTCGTTCGCCGACACGACGCCACGACGCTCAAGCCGCTCCGCAACCTCCTCGAGGCGCATGCCCTCCGGGAATCCCACGATGCGAGCGGCGGTCAGGCCATCGCGGATGCGAGTGAGCGCATCCAGGCTGCTGGTAGCGCGAGTGAACTCGTACTCGCCAGCGGCCAGAGTCCGCTCCGTGCCGGTCAGTGCTGCGAGGCGCTGGAAGCCGCCCGCGCTATCGATTACGCCGGCCTCCTCGAGGCGCTTGCCGATGGACGCCGCGCTGTCGCCCGCCTTCACCGTGATGTACACGGGCTCTTCGTCTGTAGCAGGGGCGAGCTGGACGCCGGCACGCGGCACGGAGCCGGGCGAGCCCATAATCATCCAGGCGCCGACACCCAGCGAAAGGGCAAGGGCGGCGCCGACAATCAGTATCGAAACCAGGCTATTCTGGCCGCTCATCCAGCCATGGCATCCTTGAATCGCTGGCGGTCGATAAAGGCCTGGAGAATGATCGAGGCGGCGATAGCGTCGGTGTCGGCAGCCTCAGAGCGATGGCGTTCCTTGCGGTTGCCACGGCCGCGCGGCTCCTCCGAAACGCGCCGTATCGCTTCCTGGGTAGAGAGACGTTCGTCGTACATGTGTACCGGCAGCCGCAAGCGCACCATAAGCCCTTGCGCGAACTCGCTTGCGGAGATGGCCTGCGCTCCCAATTCGCCGCTCAGCGAGAGCGGCAACCCCACCACAAGCTCTGACACTTCTTCTTCAATCACGAGGCGGACTATCGCCTCATACTCGCCGCCGCGGCCGTCTCGTTCAACCGTACGCAGGGGAAGGGCAAAATGACGGTCCGGATCGGATATGGCAACGCCGATGCGCCTGTCGCCGGCGTCAAGTCCCAGAATTCTGCCCTGCGCGGATGGTAGTTCCAAATTTTAGCCGTTAGTCATCATACCTGACGGGGGCAGCAGAGCTCATCCCTGGATGAGACGTCTAGCGCCGTCGAACGGGGATAGGGAGGTGGGAGGGGCAAAGATTGCCGCGCCTCTCCCAGCGGGGCCGAAGCATTCCTTGCAGCTTCCACCAGCAATCCGCTGGGCGAACCACTCTAGGAGCCGCTCAGCTTCTCTTCAATCAGCTTGCGGCCGGCTTCGAGCGCGGCGTCGACCTTCGCGGCGTCTTTGCCGGCACCCTGGGCGATGTCGGGACGGCCGCCGCCACCGCCTCCAGCGGCCTTCGCGGCGACACTGACGATGCTGCCTGCCGGAACTCTGGCGCTCGCGTCCGGCGTCGACATCGCCAGGAACTGCGGCGCCCCGTTGATCACGGAGGCGAGCAGGATCACCGCGCTCGGGTACTTCTGCTTCATCACGTCACCTACGGAGCGCAGGCCGTCGGCGCTTGTGACGTCGACGCGGCGCACGATGACCGCCGTTTCGCCGATGCGCTGCACGTCCTCGGCTGCTTCTGCTTTGTCACTGCCTGAGAGCATCGATTCCGCCTCGGCGCGGGCCAAACGGCGCTCGAGGTTCTGGAGCTGACGGCGCAGCTGGTCGTTCTCGTCACGCAGCGTGGCGACGCGCGTCTCGATCTCGGCCGCCGGGATGCGGAGGGCGGCGCTGAGGCGGGCGACCGTGTTCTCCTGCTCGCGGATCCGCTCGGCGGCGGCGCGGCCGGTGAGGGCTTCGATGCGTCGCAGGCCGGCACCGATCGACGACTCGCCAGTGACGACAATGGCGCCGACATCGCCCGAAGCGTGGACGTGAGTGCCGCCACACAGCTCCTTACTGAAACACTGATT
>JBKJVQ010000270.1:0-27504 GCA_046717125.1 Methyloligellaceae bacterium | reverse complement strand
TGCCTGTCGAACTGGTACGGCGACGCGGCGAAGGAACAGGGCATGGACCTGTCTAAGGACGAGGCCCGCGAGATCGTTTACGGCATGCCCTACGAGGAGTGGAAGGCGAAGCACCAGGGGTAGCTGCGCCTCTGCCGAGATTTCAGGGGATGGCACTCGGCCGAGCCTCGCTCTCGCCCGAAAACTGACTATGGTCCCGGAAAATCACGACCGGTGAGGGACCGGAGCGGCACGATTCCACGAATACGGGGCAAAACATCGATGGACGCACTCACCGAGCCTGTCAGCGAAACGCTGGACGGCACAACGCAGGATCAGCTTCGCGCTTTCGTTTCTCGCATCGAGAAACTCGAAGAGGAGAAGGCCGCGCTGGCCGAGGATCTGCGCGAAGTATACGCCGAGGCGAAATCGTTCGGCTTCGACACCAAAGCCTTGCGGGCCGTGGTCCGGCTGCGCAAGCAGGACGAGGACAAGCGCCGCGAGGCCGACGCGATCCTCGCGACCTATCTCCACGCGCTCGGCATGGCCGACGCGTAGCATGATCCCGAAAAGTTGGAGACTTTTCGGGCAGGATCATGCGGTGAAATAAGGGGGTCGGCAGTATTGGCCATCGAGATCAGGCGCCTGGGCAGGGAAGACGCCGCGATCTTGGATCGCGTGGCGCCGGACGTGTTCGACGAAAAGGTGACACCTGATCGCCTCGCGGTCTATCTGGCTCAAACGAACCACCATATCGTCGTTGCGTTCGATGACGGCGAGGTCGTCGGGCAATGCATGGGCGTCGTGATCGGCCATCCCGACAAGCCGGCCGAACTCTTCGTCGATGAAGTCGGCGTTGCGCCCGATCGGCAGCGTCAGGGGATCGGCCGGACCCTGCTGGAAGCGATGCTGGCGCTGGGCCGTTACGAGGGATGCGCCGTAGCCTGGGTCGGGACGGAGCCCGGCAACGTCGCGGCGCGCCGGCTCTACGAAGCTGCAGGCGGAGAGCCCGAGACATTCGTTCTGTATGAGTTCGGTCTCGGCTGAAGTTTGCCGACAACGCTACCGCGCGCTGGCAACCGCGATCCGCTCGCCGGCTGAAGCCCGGCGGATCGAGCCGGTCGTATCGTTGGCGTAGACGTTCCGCACCGCGGCGCCGGAGAAGGCATTCAGCGCAGCCGGTTGGGAGTATGCGCGGCCCTGCGCCATGCTCAGGCCGACGGGATGCTCCAGATCGGTGAACAGATAGGCGGTCGCGTTCTGCTCGGGATGCTCAAGCGCGGCGACCTTGCCGTCGAAGCTGACGGAAGTTTCAGCCATCAGCGGCGCGATATCGATCGGATTGTAACTGAGCGAGTCGCTGTGATCGTCGTCGAACTCCGGTGCGGCCTCGACGGCCGCATCCAGTATTTTGCGCGAGAGCGCGTCGCGCGCCGTCTTGCTGATCGCGCTGCCCTGCTCGGCTGGCCGTAGCTCAAAGCGTGCAGGCGCGGCGGCGCGCAACGCGGAAGGCTGATTGCCGAACCAAGGCAGATTGCCGCCAGAAAGAGAAGCCAGTTGCGCCCGCCCTTGCGGGGCTTCGGCCACCTGAACAAATGGCGCAGGGCTGCGCGTCGGCATGTTGAGGCTGGCCAGCACGACGTTCGGCAGAATCTTGGCGATGGCGATCTGATCGTCGCGCCCTTTCTGCTTAAACTCCGCCATCGCCTTGCGGCTGTCGGCGGGGGTCAGCGCGCCACCGGAAGCCGGGAGGTGCTTCGACTTGCCGTTCGGGAACAGCAGCGCGAGTTCCTGACGCGGTACGCGCGGCCAGCTTCTCACACGCGCCGTGTCGACATGCACAAAAGGAATGCCGGACGTCGGGTAGAAGCCGACGCCGCCTTTTTCGCGGATGAGGGCCGAATTGCGCAGCGCCTTGACCGGAACGTCGGGAAAGTGAATGTCGGACGCCTTGCCCTGCATATGTTGGCTGTTCTTGGCCTGGCCGCCGCGGCTGCGGCGCAGGGACGCGTTGGTCGCGGGCGAGCGATAGCCGGAAATCAGATGCACCGGCTGCCTCGAGCCGAGATCGCGGTGAATGGTCCAGATAAGATCGATCAGTTCGGGATCCATCCGCGTTGACTCGTTCTTCCGCCAGTCGCGCATGACCTGATTGAGCTTCTGCAGTTCTTGGGCAACGAACTTGCCGTCACGCTTGAACGACGCGGTGACCGTTTCCTTGGTGTGGATGTTGTGGATCGATAGGGTGCGGACTTCGCCCGAAGCCTTGGCGCTCATGCCTGAAGGGGTGAACATGCCCGATGTGACCAGCATCAGGCTAAGCCCGATGCACAGGGGCGCATGGAAGCTTGGCGCGCACAATTTCAGCGCACGGAAACGCGGAGTCCCCCGACCGTTCATCCCCTAAGCACGCGGTTCCCGCGCACTTCCCTCATGGCGGCTCAAATAGAGCCGTCTGTTGCCCGTCTGACCGGTCGCCCGGTCGTGCCCACACCAGCCGAGAGGCCGGGATTCCCATCGAGCCGGCGTTTGCCGGTCGTATTCCAGGCTGCATGTTAGAGGCTCGCAGCCGAACCGCGGGGACTATCGCCCCGCTTAGTTAACCAAACGTACATGAGAATTGGGGGCAAAACAAAGGCATAGCGCCGCGCATCCACAGCGCGGCCCTTCAGGGACAGCGGAGCCGCGACGCGGGGCCTCGCGTTTTCGTCTGTTTCAGAGCTTCAGGGCTGCCGCTAGACGGGCGTCCTGGCCATAGACGTCGCCATGGGTCTGAAGCGACCCGTCGTCATTCACCCACAACGTAAAATACGTGATGTGGATCGGGACGGCGGGAGTCAGGCGCACGCCCATGTCGTGGGAATTGCCGATCGTGCCGTGCACGCGGCTCATGCTCCAGCCGCCGCCGGCGCGTCTGTCGAGCAGCACCTGGGCCAGTTGGTCGGGATTGCGCACGCGCACGCAGCCATGGCTTTCCATGCGTACTTCGTTAGCGAACAAGCTCTTGCTGTTCGTGTCGTGCAGATAGACGTCGTGCTTGTTGGGGAACACGAACTTGAGATTGCCGAGCACGTTCCAGCTTCCCGGCGGCTGGAAAAAGTGGAGCTGCCGCACGTCGACCTCGTCCCAAGGCACCGTCTGGGGATCGACGACGCGACCGCGATATCTCACCTTCAGATTGTGCCGGTCGATGACGCGCGTGTCCCAGACTGAGGGTGAGAAGAAGCCGCCGCCCGTCATGCGGATCGAGGGCCGGATTTCGCCCGTCTTGATGGAGTTCGGCATGTTCCAGTAGGGATTGAAGACGACGGTTTCCACCTCATGGGAGAAGATCGGCGTCGGCGTCTTCGTTTTTCCTACAACCACGCGCTCCGTAAAGATCGTCTTGCCCTTTTCGCGCACGCGCACGATCTGTTCTGGGACGTTGACGTTGACGTGGAGATCGCCGAGCTCGCGCGGCACGTAGCGCCAGCGTTCCATGTTGATAAGGATCTGTTTCTCACGGCTCGGCGCGGGTCGGGCGTTTGCGACGTTCTGCCCGTTCATGAGACGGCGCGCGCGCGGTCCGACGAGCCCGTCCTGACCGAGGCCCTTCGATGCCTGGAATGCGCGCACGGCGGCGGCCAGCGCCTCGTCGAACGTCTCGGAGTCGACGCCGTCGCCCGCCGGCGCTTCGAGCCGTGCACGCAGCAATGCCACCTGCTCGTGCTTGACGCCAACGCGTAAGAGCGGGCCGTCCGGCAGGTGAACGATTTTCTTCTCTTCCTTCGGCTCTTCCTTTTTCGGCCCGCGCAATTCGCCCAGCTTCTTGCGCAGGGCGATGAATTGCGGATGTTGCGGATGAAGCTCCGTCAGGTAATGCGCGGGCTCCGCGTGATTGGCGGCCGTCTGAATTGCTTCGAGCGGATCGACCGGCGTCAGTGTCGGATCGAATATGCCGCTTTTGAGCGCATCTGCCCGACCGCCTCGCGCCTGCCGGGCGTAATCGAGAACGGCGTAGCTGATTGTGATCTCCGCATTCGCTAGCTTTGCGGCGATCGCGCCCGTGCCGGATTCGAATTTGGTGTCGGCCGGAAGCTCGAAATCCGAAGCCCGCAGGCCCCAGTCATCGGCGTCCCTGATCTCGGCGATCACGGCGCTGCCCCGATCCGTGAGTCCGGACTCATCCATCCACACCGGTTTCGACTGGCCGGCGTAGAACTCGACCAGCGCGCCGTGGTCGGCCTTGTGGGTAACGGAACTGTTCGTGAAGGTTTCCGCGAGCCGGTCCTGAACCGAGATCGAGATCGCCTGCGCACGCGTCATCAGCGCTTCCGGCGCCTGCGGCTCGACCGCCAGCGCAGGCGCGGCATACGCCGCCGACGCCAACAGCGTCAGCGCGACACTCCGAGCGAGCCGCATCGATCCCCTCCCCCTGGACCTCAAATCAATGTTTCCGAACGCTACGCGCGGAGGCCCGTCTTAGCCAGAGACACGCCGCAAGTTTCATCGCCTCGACCGTCGCTTCCGAAGGAACTGTGGCGCAAAAGCCATGCGAAACATCAGCCGAAAATCCAACCATGGCGGACGTTGGTCAACTTTGTGGCGCCTGTGCGGCGCGTACGCCGAACTCAGTTCGCCTGCGCCTCCAGACCCATCTCCCGCATCTTGCGATACAGGGTCGAGCGTCCGATGCCGAGCTTTCTCGCAATCTCCGTCATGCGGCCGCGGTAGCGGCCAAAGGCTAGCCGGATCATGTCAGCTTCGATCGCCTCGAGCGCGCGGACATCGCCTGCGTCGTTGAGTGCCGGGATACCGACGCCGTCGCGGATGCGTGCGGCATTGAGCGGAATGGTTTCGGGCATGATCGGCTCTGTACCCAGCATGGCCGGTCCCTCGAAGCCCGCTGGCGCGGCGGGCGCGGCGGGCGCCGGCGGGACCGGCGCGTCGACACCCATATGCGCCGCGATCTGCGGGAACTCCGCCGCGCCGAGCATGTCGGTGTCGGCCAGCACGGTCGCGCGGAACACGGCGTTTTCGAGCTGCCTGATATTGCCTGGCCAGGAATACCGTTCGAGCATCTCCATGGCGCGGCGCTCGACGCCGCGAATCTTTTTGCCTTCCTCGGCGGAGAAACGCGCGATGAAATGCCGGGTGAGCGCCGGCACGTCTTCGAGCCGTTCGCGCAACGGCGGCACAAGGATCGGAAACACGTTCAGCCGGTAATAGAGGTCCTCGCGGAAGCGGCCCTCCTTGACGAGCCGGATCATGTCCTGGTTTGTCGCCGACACGAGCCGGAAGTCGACACGCATCGGCTTCTTCGCCCCGACAGGATCGATCTCGCCGTCCTGTAATGCGCGCAACAGTTTGACCTGGGCCTCGGGCGTAAGCTCGCCGACTTCGTCGAGGAACAGCGTGCCGCCATGGGGTTCGGCGAATTTGCCGAGACGCTTCTCGACCGCGCCAGTGAACGCGCCCTTCTCGTGGCCGAACAGGATGCTCGCA
The DNA here is from genome assembly GCA_046717125.1 of Methyloligellaceae bacterium. Classification (GTDB taxonomy): domain Bacteria; phylum Pseudomonadota; class Alphaproteobacteria; order Rhizobiales; family Methyloligellaceae; genus JBKJVQ01. The sequence continues at coordinate 22,041 of JBKJVQ010000270.1, read as the reverse complement.
ACGAGGTTCTCGGGGATCGCGCCGCAATTGACCGCGACGAAAGGCGCGCCCGCGCGAGCACCCTCGCCCTGGATGGCGCGCGCAACGAGTTCCTTGCCGACGCCCGACTCGCCCTCGATCAGGACGGGGATGGAAGACCCAGCCGCACGTTTGCCAAGCGAGATCACGCGGCCCATGGACGGGCTGCCGCAGATCAGGTCGCGGAACGTCATTGCGCCACCCGACCGGCGCTTGATGCGAGCGATTTCGCCCTCCAGCGCCTCGATCTTGAGCGCGTTCTTGATGGTCACGTCGAGCCGCTCGGGGCTCACCGGCTTGACGACGAAATCGGCGGCGCCCGCGCGCATCGCCGCGATCGCGGCGTCGATCGAGCCGTTCGCCGTCTGGACGATCACGGGCATGCGCGCGCCGTGCTCGCGCAGCGCTTTGAGGACGCCCATGCCGTCGAGCCCAGGCATCATGAGATCGAGCAGGACGAGTGAGATACCGGAGGCGTTGTCGGCGGTCAGGGCCGCGACAGCGTCAGTTCCGTTCTCAGCGGTCTGGGTGGCATAGCCGAGACGCCGGACAATCTCTTCGAGCAGGCGGCGCTGGACGGGATCGTCGTCAGCGATCAGAATCGTTTGGGGCATGACACGGGACTCGCTACAAACAAGGCGCGCGACCCGCACTGCGCATGGGTCGTCATCGCATGCGAGATTAGTCCGGGACGGTAAACACACTCTTTATGGCGCGTTCAATTTGACGCTTTCTGCTCCGCTACTGCGTTAACCGACCGTAAATCCGGCCCCGCGCCATAACCCGACAAAGAACGAGAGCAACATCAATATGATCTTCTTTCCGGCAACGACCTATATGCAGGAGAAGGCGTCCGGCGCGGACAAGCGCGAGCCCGATCTCGGCCAAATGCCGGAATGGGACTTGACCGATCTTTACGCGCGTCCCGACGATCCTGCGATCGGCCGCGACCTCGACGCAAGCGATGAGGCCGCGACCGCGTTCCAGACGCGCTGGCAGGGGAAGCTGGAAGAAACCGCCAAGGGCGCGGGCGGCGGCGCGGCGCTGGGCGGTGCGGTCGCTGCCTACGAGCAATTGCAGGACAGTATGGGCCGCCTAATCTCCTATGCGAGCCTGCTCTATGCCGCCGATACGTCCGACCCGAAGCGCCAGAAATTCTACGGCGACATGCAGGAGCGGCTGACGGCCATTTCCTCGAAGCTCCTGTTCTTCGCGCTCGAATTCAATCGCCTGCCCGACGATGTGCTGGATGCCGCAATGGCGGATCCGGTGCTCGGGCATTACCGCCCCTGGATCGAGGACCTCAGGCGGGAGAAGCCCTATCAGCTCGAAGACAGGATCGAGCAGCTCTTCCACGAAAAATATGTCTCGGGGAAAGGCGCGTGGACGCGGCTGTTTAACGAGACCATGACGGCGCTCCGCTTCGACGTCGACGGCGAGTGCCTGAGCCTCGAACCGACGCTTAACCGGCTGGTCGACCGGGAGGAGCCGAGGCGAAAAGCAGCGGCCGATGCGCTGACCAAAGCCTTCGGTGAAAACGCGCGCCTGTTCACTCTCATCACCAACACGCTCGCCAAGGACAAGGAAATCTCCGACCGCTGGCGCGGCTTCGCCGACGTCGCCGACGCGCGCCACCTCAACAATCGTGTGGAATCCGAGGTGGTCGAGGCGCTGGTTTCAGCGGTTCGCGACGCCTATCCGAAGCTCTCGCATCGCTATTACGCCATGAAGGCAAAGTGGCTCGGCATGGAGAAGCTGAACTACTGGGACCGCAATGCGCCGCTGCCGGAGGAGCCGGAAACGCGCATTTCATGGCCCGACGCGCAGGCCACCGTGCTGCGCGCCTATGGCGGGTTCTCGCCGAAAATGGCCGAAATCGCGCAGATTTTCTTCGATCGCAATTGGATCGACGCACCCACGCGCGAAGGCAAGTCGCCCGGTGCATTCTCGCATCCAACAACGCCGAGCGCGCATCCTTACGTCCTGATGAACTATCAGGGCCGGCCGCGCGACGTGATGACGCTTGCGCATGAGCTTGGGCACGGCGTGCACCAGGTGATGGCCGCGCCGCAGGGCGCGCTGATGGCACCCACGCCGCTGACGCTCGCCGAGACGGCAAGTGTCTTCGGCGAGATGCTGACCTTCCGTACACTGCTGAAATCCGCACCCGACAAGCGCGCGTGCAAGGCGATGCTCGCGGCGAAGGTCGAAGACATGATCAATACGGTCGTGCGCCAGATCGCGTTCTACACGTTCGAGCGCAAGGTGCATGAGGAGCGCCGCAACGGCGAGCTGACATCAGAACGGCTCGGCGAAATCTGGCTCGAGGTGCAGGCCGAAAGCCTCGGGCCCGCCATCCGGCTCGGCGAAGGCTATGCGAATTATTGGTCCTACATCCCGCACTTCATCCATTCGCCGTTCTACGTCTACGCCTACGCGTTCGGCGACTGCCTCGTGAACTCGCTCTATGCGGTCTACGAGAATGCGGCAGCAGGCTTTGCCGGAAAATATTTCGACATGCTCGCGGCCGGCGGCACGAAGCACCACAAGGAGCTGCTCGCGCCTTTCGGCCTCGACGCGAGCGACCCGCAGTTCTGGTCGATGGGTCTCGGCGTGATAGAGCGCCTGATCGACGAGATCGAGGCGATGGAGCGGGTGGAGATGGGCGCGAGTTAGGCACCGCATGAACCCTGAACACCTCGAATACCAAGTCTACATCGTGCCCATCGCGGCGTGGGTGCTCGCGCTTGTCTGCGCCGGGATCGCGATTGCGCGCGGCCCGCGCCCGGTCACAGCCGAGATCGTTGCCGACAAGCTCCTACGTTACCTGTTCGTGTTTCCGGTCGGCCTGATGGGCCTGTGGAGCTTTTGTGGGCCACGTGTTCTTTCCGGAAGAGGTTGCTAAATCGATCGGATGGGCGACGAGCCCGTTCCAGACCGAGGTCGGTATGGCGAATCTCGGCATTGGCCTCGCAGGCCTCTACGCCGCCTTCTCGACCTGGCACGCGCGGCTCGCGGCCAATCTCGCGGTCGCCGGCTTTCTGATGGGCGCGGGGTTCGCCCATATCCGCAGCATGACGGAGAGCGGGAACTTTGCCCCGGGCAATGCCGGCCCGATCTTCTTCACCGATTTCGCGACACCGCTCGCGATCTTCGTGCTGCTGTGGCTCGTGTGGCGTGACCGAGTTGGGCTCAGGGAGTAGAAGCGTTTCAAAATTACAGGGGAGGCGACCATGAAGCTGAAACTGGAGCGGTATGGCGACGATTGCATCCTGGTTCTTCCGCCGCACCTGGTCGAGAAGTTCCGTTTGGATGACGGAGGAGAACTTTTTGCGACCGTACACGATGACGGATCGCTAACGATCTCGGCAGGCGACGCCGCGCAGGATGGGGCGGCCGACTAGAGAAGCCCTGACGCGCCGCGTCAGCACACCCCATATCAGCGCCATGCGCCGTCCCATACCATACGCGTCGTGAACGACATTCCCCCGGACGCCGAACGCAACCGTCTGACCCGCCGCGTGCGCCGCTACGCCGAGGTCGGTGGCAATGTCGGCGGCCTCGCCGCCCGGATCGCTGCACGCCAGCTCTTCGGCCGCGATCAGGGACGCGATGCCGATGCGGCAGCGTTCGCCGAAGCGCTGGGCGGGCTGAAGGGCCCGATCATGAAGGTCGCGCAACTGCTCGCGACCATCCCGGATGCCGTGCCCGCCGAATACGCCGCCGCGCTCGGCCAGCTCCAGAGCCAAGCGCCGCCCATGGGGCCGTCCTTCGTCCGGCGTCGGATGGCCGCCGAACTCGGATCGAACTGGGAAGCGCAATTCGGCTCGTTCACGCGCGAGGCGGCGGCGTGCGCATCGCTTGGCCAGGTGCATCGGGCAACGGCCCATGACGGAGCGGCGCTCGCGGTAAAGCTGCAGTATCCGGACATGCAGTCGGCGGTCGAGGCGGACCTGAATCAGCTCAAGGTCCTGTTTTCGCTGCATCGCCGCATGCGTCCTGCCGTCGAGACGTCAGAGATCGCGGAGGAGCTCGCAGCGCGCCTGCGCGAGGAGTTGGATTACAATCTCGAGGCAAGGCACATGGCGCTCTACGCCTTGATGCTGCGCGATCAGGACGCGATCCGCGTGCCGTCCGTCCTGCCAGAACTCTCGACCAGACGCCTGCTGACAATGAACTGGCTTGAGGGAAAATCCGTTCTGGCGTGGAAAGATCGGCCACTCGAAGATCGCAACCGCATCGCGCAAGCCATGTTCCGCGCATGGTGGGTGCCGTTCAGCCGCTATGGCGCGATCCATGGCGATCCGCATCTCGGCAATTACACGGTGTTCCCGGACGATGCGGGCAGGGCGGCCGGCATCAACCTGCTCGATTATGGCTGTATCCGCACCTTCGCGCCGAAATTCGTGCAGGGCGTGATCGACCTCTATCATGGGCTCATCCGCAAGGACCGCAGCCTCGTCGTGCACGCCTATGAAACCTGGGGCTTTATCGGTCTCTCGAACGAACTCATCGACGTGCTGTCGATCTGGGCCGAGTTCATCTACGGACCGATGCTGGAGGATCGCACCCGCATCCTGGCGGAGCAGGTGAAGCCGGGCGAATACGGACGGCGCGAGGCGTTCCGCGTGCATCAGGGGCTGCGCGAGCGGGGCCCGGTCACCGTGCCGCGCGAGTTCGTGTTTATGGACCGCGCCGCGATCGGCCTCGGCTCGGTATTCCTCCATCTCGGCGCGGAGCTGAACTATCACCGCATGTTCGAGGAGGCGATCGCGGGCTTCGACCTCGCATCGGTCGGGACAAGCCAGCGGGAGGCGTTCAACTCCGTGGGCGTGCCTTTGCCAGTCTGATGCTGCGAAGTAGCCCTGATGGAGCGCAGCGCAATCCGGGTTGCCGGTATTTTTGCGATCCCGGATTTCGCGGTCGCTCATCCGGGCTACCACATCCCTCCCGCATTGCCGCCCGCCGCCGCAATGTGCTATGGCGCAAATAGCGACATGAAGAATGAGGGACTGCCGTGCCGATCGACACGTCTGAAGGCCATGAGGCGATGGACTACAATGAACACAAGAGCAGCTACGCGCTGTTTCTGAAGGGCACGATGATTACGACGGCGACCGTCGTAGCGTTGCTCGTGTTGTTGGCCATCTTCGTCGTCTGAGCCGGCGTTCCCGGGCTCGGGTGAAAGAAGCAGGCGCGTTCGGCGCTTGCTTTGCTTTACATGACGTGACGACGGACGGCTCAGAGCATGATGCCGAAAAAGCTTGCCCGGATTCGATCCGGGATGTGAGCGTCGGGCGACATCATAGATAACCTGGCGCTCTAGGGGGCCCGGCCAATGTTCACAATAGGCGTTGCCGCCGAACAGGCGGATGAACCGCGTGTCGCCGTCTCGCCCGAGACGGTGAAGAAGCTGACCGCGCTCGGCGCGGAAGTGCGCGTGCCGAAAGGGGCGGGTCTAAGGTCCCGCTTTTCGGATACCGATTACGAGGCCGCCGGCGCAAAGATCGCACCGAGCCCCGCGGCTGCTGTCAAGGACGCGGATATCGTCGTCGGCGTGCGCCGGCCCGCGCCGGACGGACTGAAGAAGGGTGCGCTCGTCATCGGCATGCTCGACCCCTACGCCGGTTCCGCCGGTCTGCAGCCGCTGGCCGCCAAAGGCGCGTCGTTGTTTTCCATGGAGCTGATGCCGCGCATCACCCGCGCACAGTCGATGGACGTGCTGTCCTCCCAGTCGAACCTCGCGGGCTACAAGGCGGTGGTCGATGCCGCCGCGTTGTTCCAGCGCGCGCTGCCAATGATGATGACGGCGGCCGGCACCGTTCCGGCCGCGCGTGTCTTCGTCATGGGCGCCGGCGTAGCCGGTCTTCAGGCGGTCGCGACGGCCCGGCGTCTCGGCGCGATTGTCTCGGCGACCGACGTGCGGCCTGCCGCCAAAGAGCAGGTGGCATCACTCGGCGCAAAATTCATCGCGGTCGAAGATGACGAATTCAAACAGGCGGAGACATCGGCCGGCTACGCGAAGGAAATGTCGGCCGAATACCGACAGAAGCAGGCCGCCCTCGTCGCCGAGCATGTGAAGACCCAGGATATTGTCGTCACCACGGCGCTGATGCCCGGCCGGCCGGCCCCGACCCTCATCACGAAGGAGATGGTTGAGAGCATGAAGCCCGGCTCGATCGTCGTCGATCTGGCAGTCGAGCGCGGCGGCAATTGCGCGCTGGCCAAGCCCGGCGAAACGGTCGAGCACCAAGGCGTGCGGATCGTCGGCACCCTGAACGTTCCGGGACAGCTTTCCGTCAATGCGTCGAGCCTTTATGCGCGCAATCTCTACGCTTTCATCGAGACGCTGGTCGACAAGGAGACCAAGGCGCTGAAGGTCGATTGGGACGACGACATCGTGAGGGGCACTGCCCTCGCCCGCGACGGCCAGTTCGTCCATCCCATGATGGAAGGCAGGACGGCTCCTGCCGCCGCAACGCCGGAAGCGCCTGCGGTGAGCCAGCCCCCTCAGCCGCCGAAGGCGAAGGTGAAGCCCGAGCAGATGAAGAATCCTGCGCCGGCATCGGGGGACGCACCGCTACGGCCCGATCCGGCCGCTCCCGCGGCGGCACCAGCCGCAAAGCCCCGATCGCCAAAGTTGTCCGAACCCGCGCCCGGCAAGGCTGCCGGCGGGAAGTCTGCCGAGCCAAAACCGGTTCGCGCACAACCGTCGCCCGCGCCGAAGCCGGTGCGCCCCGCGCCCAAACCCCGCGCGCCGAAGGGAGACAAGTCATGAACCTCGCCGGTCGCTCAGTGAGCGAATGCGCCCTGACATTCTGCCTCGTCGCGCTGTTGATCCTCGCCACCAGTCCCGCGTTCGCCGCGACCGAGGCGCATCCGACCGACCCCGCAATCTTCCGCCTCGCCATCTTCGTGATGGCGATCTTCGTCGGCTATTACGTCGTCTGGTCCGTGACCCCGGCGCTGCACACGCCTCTCATGAGTGTGACGAACGCCATCTCGTCCGTGATCGCCGTTGGCGCACTGCTGGCCACGGCCGTGCCGGCCGTCGAGGACGCGTCCTGGACGGCGAAATTGTTCGGCTTCCTCGCCCTCGCGATGGCCAGCGTGAACATTTTCGGCGGCTTCCTCGTCACCCAGCGCATGCTCTCCATGTACAAAAAGAAGGCGAAGTAGCGATGGAAGCTCGGGGGGAACTGAACCATGTCCGCTAACCTCGCCGGCATTCTCTATCTCGTTTCGGGCGTGCTGTTCATTCTGGCGCTGCGGGGCCTTTCGCATCCCGAAACTTCGCGCCAGGGCAACATCTTCGGCATGGTCGGCATGGCCATCGCCTTGGTCACGACGCTCGCCATCGCCGCGCCGTCGAGTATCGTCAGCTGGCTGATGATTGTCGCGGGCATCGCCATCGGCGGCGGCATTGGCGCCTATGTCGCGCGCTCGATCCCGATGACGATGATGCCGGAGCTGGTCGCAGCTTTTCATTCGCTCGTCGGTCTCGCCGCCGTGTTCGTCGCGGCCGCCGCGCTTTACGCGCCGGAGGCGTTCGGCATCGGTGAGGGCTCCGACATCTCCGGCGTCACGCTGGTCGAGATGGCGCTTGGCGCGGCCATTGGCGCGGTCACCTTCACGGGCTCGATCATCGCCTTCGCGAAGCTGTCGGGCCGCATGTCGGGCGCGCCGATCCTCCTGCCCGCGCGGCATGTCATCAACATCGCGCTGGCGGTCGCGCTCGTGGTCGCCATTGTCCTGTTCTGCCAGTCGGCTTCGGCGCTGATCTTCTGGGTCATCGTCGCGCTGTCTCTCACGCTCGGCGTTACCCTCATCATCCCGATCGGCGGCGCGGACATGCCGGTCGTGATCTCGATGCTGAACTCCTACTCGGGATGGGCCGCCGCCGGCATCGGCTTCACGCTCGGCAACACGGCGCTGATCATCACCGGCGCGCTGGTCGGCTCCTCGGGCGCGATCCTCTCCTACATCATGTGCAAGGGCATGAACCGCAGCTTCATCTCGGTTATTCTCGGTGGCTTCGGCGGCGAGGTCGCGGCGGCCTCGGGGGGCGAGCAGAAGCCGGTGAAGCTCGGCTCGGCGGACGACGCGGCCTTCATGATGAAGAACGCGTCCAAGGTCATCATCGTCCCGGGCTACGGTATGGCTGTGGCGCAGGCGCAGCACGCCTTGCGCGAGATGGCCGATACGCTGAAGAAGGCGGGCGTCGAGGTGCGTTATGCGATCCACCCCGTCGCCGGCCGCATGCCGGGCCACATGAACGTGCTGCTCGCTGAGGCGAATGTTCCCTACGATGAGGTGTTCGAACTCGAGGACATCAACAACGATTTCGCGCAGTCGGAGGTCGTCTATGTCATCGGCGCGAACGACGTGACCAACCCGTCCGCAGAGGACGACAAGTCATCGCCGATTTACGGCATGCCCGTGTTGCAGGTCTGGAAGTCGGGAACCGTGTTGTTCAACAAGCGCAGCCTTGCAAGCGGCTATGCCGGCATCGACAACCCGCTCTTCTATCGCGACAACACGATGATGGTGCTGGGCGACGCCAAGAAGATGACCGAAGAGATCGTCAAGGCTCTCGGGCACTGAGCGAACCGCTTGGTGCAGATGTCCATTGCGCGCCTTAGCGCGCCAACCATCGCTTCCACGTCGCGGTAGGTCGCGCGTATCCGATCCAGAGACGGAGTTATTCCCGGTGAAGCTCTACGATCTCAGCGTCTCGGGGAATTGCCACAAGGTGAGGCTGTTCCTCTCGATCCTCGGCAAGGACGTGGATCTCATCCCGGTCGACTTCATGGCCGGCGCGCACAAGAAGCCACCCGTAACCGACCTCAATCCATTCGGCGAACTGCCCGTCCTGGTCGACGGTGACGTCGTTCTGCGCGATAGCCAGGCGATCCTCGTCTACCTGGCGCGCAAATACGGCGCGACGGAATGGCTGCCGATCGAGGCGCCGGACATCGGCCATGTCATGGAGTGGCTGATGGTCGCCAGCAACGAAGTGGCGCGCGGCCCGAACGACGCACGGCTTGCGCAGCGTTTTGGCTATGGTCTCGACACGGACAAGGCGCGCGAGAAATCGGCGCGGCTACTCGGGATCATGGATCGGCACCTGGACCGCAACGAGTTTCTCGCGCTCGGCCGCCCGACCATCGCAGACATCGCGTGCTACCCCTATCTCGCGGTCGCGGGCGAAGGCGGCGTTCCGCTGTCCCAATATCCGAACGTCACCGCATGGATGAAGCGGATCGAGGCGCTGCCCGGCTTTATCCCAATGCCGGCGGGATAAGTTCGCTCGACGCCGACAATCGCTTGTATCTGGTTCGAGCCCGTGCTTTTTGCCGCCGCGTGTCCCACCCAACAAGCGCCGTCATGACAATCATCCTCTGGCTTGCAGGCATCTACATCGTCGTGCTGATCGGCGCGGTGCTGCTCAACCGGCATTTCATCTACATGGCGAACCCCGAGCGCATGACGCCCGTCGAGGCGGGCGTTTCGGGCGTCAGTGAAATTGCGCTCAAGGCGGGGGACGGAACGCCCCTCGTCGTGTGGTACGCGCCCGCGCGGCCTGACAAACCGACGATCCTTTATTTCACCGGCAATGCCGGCTCCGCCATGCACCGCTCAGAGAAGATCACGCGCATCCAGAACGACGGCTATGGCGTGCTCGTCATGAACTACCGCGGATCCGGGGGATCAGGCGGGTCGCCAAGCGAAAAGGCGCTCGTGGCGGACGCCTTCCACGTCTACGACTGGCTGATCGGAAACGGCGTGCCCGCCGACGAAATCGTCACGTATGGCGAGTCGATCGGCACCGGCGTCGCAATCCAGCTGGCGGAGGCAAGGCGCGTGCGCGCGCTCGTGCTCGAAGCGCCCCTCACATCGGTGCCCGACGTCGGCCAGAAAACGTATTTCTTCGTACCGCTTTGGCTGGTGCTGCAGGATCAATTCCGCAATTTGGACCGGATCGGCAATGTGCACGCCCCGCTTCTGATCGTCCATGGCGAGCGCGACGCCGTCATCCCTGCGGCGCATGGACGTCGCATCTTCGATGCAGCCAACGAGCCGAAACGGTTCGTGCCGTTCGCCGATGGCGGCCACAACGATCTCTTCAGTCACGGCGCGTGGGATGCGGTCCGGCGATTTCTGGAAGAATTGCCGCAGACGAAGTCGCTGGCTTCGGCCTGAACCTGTGCGGGAATCGAAAAGGCCGGACACAGATGCCCGGCCTTCAACAGCGTTCTGAGGAAGATTTACCGGCCCGGCGCGGGCGCGGGGCGCTTGGCCCCGGCGATGAGCCCTTCGCGCTGTGCGCGCTTGCGCGCCAGCTTGCGGGCGCGGCGGATGGCTTCAGCCTTTTCGCGGGCACGCTTCTCTGAGGGCTTCTCGTAATAGTTACGGAGCTTCATCTCGCGGAAGATGCCCTCGCGTTGCATCTTCTTTTTCAGCGCTTTCAGCGCCTGATCGACATTGTTTTCGCGAACGACGACTTGCACGCCGGGAAGTCTCCGATGTTGTTCATGAAAAAATCGCAGGCGCGAAACGAAGCACTGCGCGATCGGCAACTCACGCCACCGAATCTGAAGCGGTGTGTATCGCAACAGCCGCCGATTGTCCAGCCGGCCGCAAAGTCAGCGGTCGATTTCCGCATCGTGTTCAGTTGCGCGGATAGAGCCGCGTGACGTGACCCATCTTCCGGCCCGGAATGCAGTCGTGCTTGCCGTAAAGGTGCAGGATCGCTTCCGGGTCCGATGCAAGCCCGAGCCAATCGTCAACGTCGTGGCCGATGAGATTGGTCATCACCGCGTCCGCGTGCCGTTCGGTCGGGCCGAGCGGCCAGCCCGCAATCGCACGGATATGGTTTTCGAACTGGCTGATGCCGCAGCCCTCGATGGTCCAATGTCCACTGTTGTGCACACGGGGCGCAATCTCGTTGACGACGAGCGGGGTCTCGCTGCGATGCGGTGTATGGAACATCTCGACGCACAGGACACCCACATGGTCGAGCGCGTTGGCGATCTGAATCGCCATGTCCTGCGCCGCCTTTCCGTGCGCGGGTGGGAGGGAAGACGGCACACGGCTCGTGGCGAGGATATGGTTGCGGTGATCGTTTTCGGTCACGTCGTAACAGACGAGCTTGCCGTCGCGGCCGCACGCGACGATGACCGAAATCTCGCACGCAAAATCGACGAAGGCCTCAAGCACACAGGTTGCGCCGAGCGACGCCAATGCTGGACGAGCTTCGTCGGCGTAGCCGATCTTCGCCTGCCCTTTGCCGTCATAACCGAGACGCCGCGTCTTGATCAGGGCCGGCAGCCCTGTCCGGTCGAGCGCGGCATCGAGATCGTTTTCGTTTTCGACCGGCGCGAAAGCCGCGAGCGGAATGCCGAGTCGCGCGAGGAAATTCTTCTCGTCCAGCCGGTCCTGTGTCAGCGCGAGCGATTGCGCCGAGGGTGCGACTAGCGCATGCGCCCCCGCCGCTTCGAGCGCGGCGAGCGGAATATTCTCGAACTCGAACGTCACGACGTCGCAAGCCTGCGCAAACTTCGCCACTGCGCCTAGGTCGTCGAACGCGCCCGTCGTATGGGCGTGCGACACAGAATAGGCCGGCTCATCGGCGCGGTTGGAATAGATGTGCGTCAGGAAGCCGAGCCGCGCCGCGGACTGGGCCAGCATGCGGCCGAGTTGGCCTCCGCCCAGGATGCCGATGATGCTGCCCGGAGGCAGCGGCGTCTCAGACATCGGACGAGGGGGCTTCGGGCACCGAGGCCGTCTGCTCCTCGCGCCAGGCTGCGATCCGCTTCGCGAGCTTGGTGTCGGACAGAGCGAGAATTTTCGCCGCGAGAAGCCCCGCGTTGGTCGCCCCCGGCTTGCCGATCGCCAGTGTTCCGACTGGGACGCCCGCCGGCATCTGCACGATCGAGAGCAGACTGTCCTGTCCCGAAAGCGCTTCGCTTTCGACCGGCACGCCGAGCACGGGCAGAATCGTCAGTGAGGCCGTCATGCCAGGCAGATGCGCCGCGCCGCCGGCCCCGGCGATGATGACCTTGAGACCGCGCCCCTCGGCGCTGCGCGCGTATTGGTAGAGCCGATCGGGGGTACGGTGCGCGGAGACAATGCGGGTCTCGAACGGCACGCCGAGCGCTTCCAGCACCTCCGCCGCCCGCCGCAGCGTCGGCCAGTCGGACTGACTACCCATAACGATGCCGACGAGTGGATCAGCAGTTCCCATGCAGAGAATTTGCCTTGAGGAGAGGTGTGACGGTCGCGGAAAGATGCGGGGTGTATCGGAATTGCATTGTGTTTGGCAAGCCGCGTCAGCGCTTTGTTTACCCGAAGGTTTCTTTCTTCTTTGCGCGAAAGCTTTTTTTTGGTCCAGTCGGTTCGCATGCTGAGTTTTCACGAACCGGGGGCGCAGCGAAAAGCGCGGGAGGCATCGGCGCGTGGATCCATTGTTCGGACATCGGCACGTCCGTGACGAGGTCGGCTCGGGAGAAAGCACACTGGTGCGGCGCTTGACGTCGGAGCTCGAATCGGCGCTGACCGAGCTGGCACACATGCGCGCGCGCCTCGTTGTGCTGGAAGCCACGGTCGACGAGGATCCGCTGGTACCGGTATTCAATCGGCGCGGTTTCATGCGCGAACTCGATCGCGGCATCTCCTATGTATCGCGCTACCGGCGGCTCGCGAGCGTGATCTATATCGACCTCGACGGGATGAAATCGGTCAACGACCGCCACGGGCATGCGGCCGGGGACCGCATCCTTGTCGCGTTCGGTCACCTGCTGATGGATCATGTCCGGCGATCGGACGCGATCGGGCGTCTCGGCGGTGACGAGTTCGCGATTTTCCTGCATGAGGCGGATCGGGCTACGGCCGAAGCCAAGGCGCGCGAACTCACGAACCTTGCCCTCGACTTGCAATTCGATTTCGAGGCGGAGCCGTGGGGCGTGGCGTTCAGTTGGGGCGTCGCCGAAATTGTGGCCGAGGAACCCGCGACAGCCGCTCTCGCGCGGGCGGATGCCGAGATGTACCGCGCCAAGGAACGTCACAAAGCGGCTCTGCGCGATCGGAGGGCGGTCCAGCCTCAGGCGATGATGTCCGGTAGCAGCTGATCCTCGATCCGCGCCATCTCATCCTTCAGATACAGTTTTTTCTTTTTCAGCCGTTTGAGCTGCAGCTGGTCGCCCTTGCCGGAATTTTCCAGCGCATTGATTGCGGCGTCCAGATCGCGGTGCTCCTGTTTGAGCCGCGCAAGGGAATCGCGAAGCTCGCGTTCTTCCTCGCTTTCCATGCCTCCCCGACCTCGAAATCCTTGATTCGCCCATAGTTTGGCGGTTCGGAGTATCAACGGCGGCCCGCGCGCGCGCAAGCTGGGCGCGGTAACCATTTGTGAACATCATGGGTCCGTCAGAGTTAGACAATGTGACGCCGCTTTGTCACAATGGCGTCGTAGGAATCAACTGGATGGAGGTCCGCAATGGCGCTTGATGCACATCTCACCGAACTTTCGGGCAAGCATCGCGCGTTGGATCGCCGTATCGAAATTGAAGAGATGCGGCCGCTGGCAGACTCGGTGAAACTCGCCGAGCTGAAACGCCAGAAATTGAAGTTGAAGGACGAGATCGAGAAGCTCCGGCATCACGCCTGACATCTCGTTCCAAAGTTTTGAGGGAGAGGCCGCCTTGCGCGGCCTTTTCTTGTATGAAGCACAGTAACGATCCGAACGGTTGAAGAGGGAATCCGAATGAAGCCCACGTTTGCAATAATGGCTTTTTCAGGGACAGCGATCGTCGCTTCCCTGTTTTTCTCGCCTGTGCGCGCCTCTGACCAGAAATGCGTCACCCAGGACGAGGCGATGAAGCTCGGCATTGTGATCGGGGCGCAATCCGTCCGGGAAGGTCTTGAGATCTGCCTGCGGCATTTCCCGAAGATCAAGGACGAGACCTTTGTGCCGGGCGCGGAGAAAAATCTTGAAAAGGCGCAGCCCGCAATCGAAGCGGCGGAGAAGGCGGCACGTGCGGGTTTTGACAGGGCTTACGGCGAGAACGGCAAGCAGCGTTTCGAACGCTTCCAGCAGGATGCGATGACTTCGACCCGCCAGTCCTTGAGCGTGTTCGGGGAGATTGAATGCCGCGTGAGCCTGGTCGGCTACGCCAAGATCGCCGAAGTATTGGCGGAAAAGCCCGAGGAGGCGCGTTTCATCAGTGCGCAGGATCTGGGCGGCGATCTGCCGATTTGTGGTTCGGCTGACCGCACGGACAAGGGCCCGGAGGCCGGCGCTCGTTTCCGCGCTCCGTGAACTTTGAGCCTGACAGGGGGACTGAGCGGCGTCAGGCTCAGGATCGTGTAGTCCTTTTTCGCAGTTGAATTGCGCCGCGCGCCGGTTTGCTATGCGACAGCGGGCGCTCGGCGAAAGCCAAAAAGCCTGCCATCCGAATTCCGGCCGCTAGGTTCGGCGCGGGGGACCGCATGCGCGAGCAGGAACTCCGCCTCGCAGTCGTGATGACGGGCGGCGTCTCTCTTGCCGTCTACATGTTCGGCGTCGCCCGCGAGCTGCAGAAGCTGGCGCGCGCCTCGCGCATCTATCACGGGCTGCCCGCCCGCGGGCGCGCTGCGCGCAGCTACCGCGATTCCAACAACGATCCGCATCGGGAGACGGACACCGAGGCGATTTATTTCGATCTCCTGCAGGCGCTTGCGCCGGAAGGCGAGTTGCGCGTCGTGATCGACGTGATATCGGGCGCATCCGCTGGTGGCATCAACGGAGCGATGCTCGCCCGCGCCCTTGCCCACGATCTGCCGCTCGACAGCCTTCGCGCCATGTGGCTCGAAAACGCGGACGTCCTGCAACTGATGGATCGCCAGACAGCCGCGCGCCCCTGGTCGAAGTTCTGGCTCGAACCGGTCATGCGCGCGGCTCTCCGCACACGCCTGTCCTGGCTCGCCACCGACGCAGAGGCGCGCGTCAAACTGAGCCGCTTCCTGCGCTCACGCTGGTTCCGGCCGCCATTCTCCGGTCCGCGCTTCGTGGACTGGCTGCTCGACGCCTGCGACGCCATGGCCGAGGGACGCAACGAGCAGGGCTCGCTTCTGCCGGACGGTCATGCGCTCGACTTCTTCGCCTTGCTGACCGATTTTCACGGCTATTCCGAGCGCGTGCTCCTCAATGATCCTCCGGATGCGGAGGAGCTCGAGCACAGGGTGCTGCTGCATCTCAGCTACGAACGCCAACGTGGCGGGGAGATGCGGTCGGATTTCTGTCGTGACGCCGTGCCAGGATTGGTGTTCGCGGCGCGTGCGACGTCGTGCTTTCCCGGCGCGTTCGAGGCGGCCTCGATCGCAGAAGTCGACGCCGTGCTCGAAGAACGTGGCGCACCGTGGCCGCAGCGCGCCGCATTCATGACCCGGCAGTTCAGCCGACTCGCAGCGACCGGACATGACCCGCAGCACGCCAAGTTCATCGACGGCGCGGTTGTCAACAACAAGCCGTTCGCGGCGGCCCTTGCTGCGCTCGCGACCCGGCCGGCGCACCGCCAGGTGCTACGCCGGATCCTCTATATCGATCCCGACCCCGCGCAATCGATCGTTGCGACCATGGAAAGGCCATCGCCCGGCATGTTCCGCGCGATTCTTGCCTCGCTCGCCGAAATTCCGCGCAATGAGCCTGTTCACGACGAACTCGAGCGCGTCGCGACGCTTAATGCGCGCATCCGGCTCGTCCGCAAGGTCGTGGCGCAGGCGCGTCCGCAGGTGCGCGCGCTTGTCGGCGAGATCATCGGTGCGACAGCGCCCCACGCCCCGACGCGGGAGGAGATCCAGGCATGGCGGCGGCAGGCAAACCAGCAGGCCGCCGCCGGCGCGGGTTTCGCGTTCGAGAGCTATTTCCGTCTGAAGCTTCTGACGGTCGTCGGCCGCCTGGACAATCTGCTGCGCCAGTGCTGCCTCCGTGACGGCATCGATCCTGGGACGAAGGATTTCGCGGCAAGCCTGACTGAATGGCTGGGTCTGGAGGGCGGTGCTGCGCGTCCGGAGGAAGAGATTTTGGCAGCGCGCGAACGCCAGATCGAATTCCTGCGCGCGTTCGATGCGGATTTTCGCGTCCGCCGCCTCAGGCTCGTCATCCGTCGTCTGAACGAATTCTATCTCGAACGCGTCCGCGACGAAACGGCGGCCGGGAGGCACGAACTCGACGAACTCAAGACGACATTCTACCGAGTGCTCGACGAAACGCGGAGGCGGATGCAGCCGGAATTCGCCGCGACGCCTGTGGTGATGCAGGAAGCCGTGTTGTTTCTCGCAGAGCCCGGCGCCGGTTGCACCGCGCTTCTGACCGCTTTGGAAGAGGAATTGGGCTTCGTAAAACTGGACACGACGCTCGATGAGGTTTTCAGCGTGAAGGTGCAGAACTACCTGCCGCCGCGTCACCGGCTCGAGCTTCTGACGGGTTACATCGGCTTCTCGTTTTTCGACGTGCTCACCTTTCCGATGATGCAGGGCGAGGACATCGGCGAGCTTGAGGAAGTGTTGATCGACCGCATCAGCCCAATCGATGCGCGGGGCATCAGGGCCGATGGCGCAGCGGCGGCCCTCAAGGGCGTGCGCTTACGCAATTTCGGCAGTTTCTTCAGCCGCGCATGGCGAGAGAACGACTATCTGTGGGGCAGGCTGACGGCCGCCGATCGCCTGGTCGACATCGTGCTCAAGGCGGCCGGCCGGGAGGCGGCTGTGGACGCCGTGCGTCTGAAACGGCGCCTGTTTCGCGCCATTATCGATGCCGAGCGTGCGCATCTGACGGCGGATCCCGGCCTGATCCCGGACATCGAGGCGGAGATCAGTTGACGGAGTGCGCAGCGATCGCGAGCGCGGCACAAAGCGCGAGCGTCCCAGGAATGCCGAGCCGCATGAGAAACAGCGATGCGGCAGCGACGATGCCGAGCGTCAGGGTCAGGCCGTCGAGCGATCCGGTCTCCGGGACCAGCAGCCGGAACGGTCCGGCTTCCCTCGTTTCGACACGCGCGAACAGAACATGCAATGCAAACCAGATACTGAGATTGAGGATCACGCCGACGACGGCCGCCGTCACAGACGCGAGCGCCGAGCGCAGCTTCGGATTGTTGCGCAGCCGGTCGATATAGGGCGCTCCGGCGAAAATCCACAGGAAGCAGGGAACGAACGTTGCCCACAGTGCGACGGCAGCGCCGGCCGCACCCATCGCAAGAGACTGTCCGGCGCTCCGGAACCCGGCGATGAAAGCCACGAACTCCGTGACGAGGATCAGCGGGCCGGGGGTCGTTTCGGCGAGGCCGAGCCCGTCGATCATCTCACTAGGACGAAGCCAGCCATAGGTTTCGACCGCCTGTTGCGCCATGTAGGCGAGCACCGCGTACGCCCCGCCAAACGTCACCACGGCGAGCTTCGAGAAAAACAGGGCGAGCTGCCACAGGACGTGGTCGCTCCCCGCGATCAGAAGGATGGCCACCAGAGGCAGCCACCAGATCGCCAGCCAGATCGCGACCGTTGCGAGCGTACGGCGCTTTACGCCGGCCGGGGCAGGGCGGGCAGCCGCAGCGTCCGGGACATGCTCGTCTCCCCGCCTGCCACGCCAGTAGCCGAATGCGGCGGCCGCCAGAATGACGAGCGGGAACGGTGCGTTGAACAGGAACAGGGCGATGAACGCGCCGGCGGCGATCGTCCAGTCGACCGCGCCCTAGAGCGCGCGGCGGGCGACACGGATCAGCGCCTCGACGACGATCACGAGCACGGCTGCCTTGATCCCGACAAACGCCGCCTCGACGAGGCTTACCTCGCCGAAGGTCACATAGATGGCGGTCAGGGCGAGGACGATCGCGGCGCCGGGCAGAACGAAAAGCAGACCCGCGGCCAGTCCCTCCCTTCACGCCATGCAGTCTCCATCCCGCGTAGGTCGCGAGCTGCATGGCCTCGGGGCCGGGCAACAGCATGCAGAAGTTCAGGGCGTGGAGGAATGTCGGCTCGTCCAGCCACTTCTTTTCGTCGACCAGAATGCGGTGCATCAGCGCGATCTGGCCGGCTGGCCCTCCGAAAGAGAGGATGCCGATGCGCGCGAACGTCGCGACGGCTTCGCCAAAGCCGGGCGCATCCGGGTTGGCGGAGCCGGATTCTGCGAGTGTCGTCATGCAGGGAGAGTTTCGGAGTGCGGATGGGATCGCGGCAGTATGCCCGAACCGCGCGAACTTTGCGCGTTGCTGCCCCGAGCCGCACCCAAAGACTGGAGCGAGCCCGTACTCCGCTCTACGCGCCGACCGCCTCGACTTCGGCGGCGGCTTTCTGCACGGCCTTCTGCACCTTCTCGAAGGCGCGGACCTCGATCTGACGGATGCGCTCGCGGCTGACGCCGAATTCCGTCGACAGCTCTTCCAGCGTCAGAGGGTCGTCGGCGAGACGCCGCGCCGTGAACACACGCTTTTCGCGATCGTTGAGGTCGCCGAGCGCGCTTCGAAGCATCGCCCGCCGCTGCTCCAGTTCCTCGTTTTCGGCAAGCGTCGTTTCCTGGTTGGCCGTGTCGTCGACGAGCCAGTCCTGCCATTCGCCGCCTTCTGAGTCCGCGCGCACCGGCGCATTCAGCGACGAGTCGCCGCCAAGTCGCCGGTTCATCGACACGACGTCGCCTTCGCCGACGCCGAGCCGGTCGGCGATATATTTCACCTGCTCGGGGCGGAGGTCGCCGTCCTCCAGCGCCTTCATCTGACCCTTGATCTTGCGCAGGTTGAAGAAGAGTTTTTTCTGCGCCGCCGTGGTGCCCATCTTCACAAGGCTCCACGATCTCAGGATGTATTCCTGGATCGCGGCGCGGATCCACCACATGGCGTAGGTCGCGAGCCGAAAACCCTTGTCGGGGTCGAACCGCTTGACCGCCTGCATCAGGCCGACATTGCCCTCGGAGATGACTTCGCCGATTGGGAGGCCATAGCCGCGATAGCCCATGGCGATGCGAGCGACGAGACGCAGATGAGACGTCACGAGCTGGTGGGCGGCGTCGCGGTCGCCATGGTCCTGCCAGGCCTTCGCCAGCATGAATTCCTGCTGCGGCTCCAGCATCGGAAAGCGGCGGATCTCTTCGAGATAACGCGACAGCCCGCCCGCGGCTGCAACGCTCGGAAGATTGTTCGTCGCCATGATCGCATCTCCTCGGGGACCATGCGATGGCGGCCCCTCTTCGGTCCCGGTACAGGGACCCCCTCCTGAGGGAGGATGATATCGTACGGGGAAGTCCCGGACGGCTTCACAGTTCCGTCAGACTTCGTTTCAAATTGGTCATGTCTTCGGGCAGAGCACTCTCGAATTCAAGCAACTTGCCTGAGATCGGATGCTCGAAACCGAGCGCCTCGGCATGCAGCGCCTGGCGGCCGAAACCTTCCACAACGAAGCGCGCGGATTCGGGAAGGGTCCTCGTCTTGGTGCGGAATCCCATCGCATAAAGCGGGTCGCCGATCAGCGGCGTACCGAGATGCGCCAGATGCACGCGCACCTGGTGCGTCCGGCCGGTTTCGAGTTCGGCCTCGATTTCGCTTGCGACCGCATCGCCCTGCGCGGGGAAACGTTCGGCGACACGATAATGCGTGATGGCTTCGCGCCCGTCCTTGCGAATGGTCATCTTCAGCCGATTGTTCGAATGCCTGCCCATAGGCGCCGATATCACGCCGCTTCCCCGCTGCGGCGCGCCCCACGCGATCGCGCGGTAGCGGCGGGTGAGCGCGCCCTCGCGCCCGTGGTCGGCGAATTGCGCGGCGAGGCCACGATGGGCTGCGTCCGACTTGGCGACCACCATGAGACCCGTCGTATCCTTGTCGAGCCGATGCACGATACCCGGCCTCTTCACGCCGCCGATCCCGGAAAGCGACGCGCCGCAATGAGCGATCAGTGCGTTGACCAGCGTTCCACTGCCATGGCCCGCGGCCGGGTGGACCACGAGCCCGGCGGGCTTGTCGATCACGATCAGCGCCTCGTCCTCATAGACGATGTCGAGCGGAATGGCCTCGCCCTCGGGCTCGGCGGGCAATGGCGCCGGCACGCCGATCTCAATTGTATCGCCCGCCTTGATCCGATAAGCGGGGTCGTCCATGGTTCGGTCGCCAACGCGCACCGCGCCCTGCTCGATCAGGACCTTGAGTCGCGAACGGCTGAGCACGGGAAGTCGGGCGGCGAGCCAGCGGTCGAGACGTGACCCCTCTTCGTGCAGCGCTACCGCGAGCCGTTCGATCGAAGCGAGGTCCGCCAGAGCGTCCGGCAAGGGAGTGGTCATGGTCATCGCGTCCGAGTTGGACCCAGGGAACGGAACCGTGCCCGGCACGGTCTTTACGCCGCGTCAGGTGCGCGTTCTGAAATGGGTGGTGATCGGCCTCGGCGTGATGCTCGTGGTCTGCTTCGGCCTGGTGATCTTTGGACTTGTCTATCAGGCCTCCCAATCCGGGCAAGCGGCCGACGCGCCGGGATCGCCAGACGGCGTTGCCGCATCGGCGGCTGCGCCGGTCATGACGCTCGACGCCGAAGCTGGCCAGAGCGTCGCGGGCGTAACGCTCGATGCCGACCGGCTCGCTATCCATCTCAAGGGCGATGGCGGCGAAGAGATTGCGGTCATCGATCTGAAATCGGGACGCCTCCTGCGCCGCATCAGGGTTTTGCCGCGCTGATGGATGGCTGTGAATCGGAGTCGAGCCTTGGGCCAAGCGTATCCAGCAAGGGCTCAGGGGCGTTCTCAATCAACTGGGATTTTTTCTGGTCGGGCTCACGCATGATGCGCTGCACGAGCGCGCATTCGCAGACCTTGAACAGCACATAGGCGATGACCGCGACATAGCCGAGCAGGACCAGCTCCGCCAGTTGCTGCAGGGCTCCCTCGAACAGCACGTGTTGTCCGTAACGGGCGATGAGTCGCAGATTGGCGCGCAGCAGCGTGATCAGATTGGCGAGCGTGAGGCTGAACGCCGCTCCGAACAGTCCCATAAAGAGCAGCGTAACGAACCAGTGACACGTCAGGATACGTCTCAACACAACGGCCATGCCCACCTCCCTTGACGCCCGGCAGCGCGATCTGCAGGCAAGAATATCAGGCAGTCGGCCTAAGGTGTAAGGTTGGAGACGGCAGGCGATAGAACTTGATCGGGCGCGTGGCCGCGCGATATGACTGCCGCTGGTTGGCTCCCTTCGTCTAGAGGTTAGGACGCGGCCCTCTCAAGGCTGAAACACGGGTTCGAGTCCCGTAGGGAGCGCCATCCCGCACAGCAAAAAGGCCGAGCTTTAAGCCCGACCTTTCCATTTCGTCTCGACGGCTGCGCCAGTACATCCGTGGTCGCGCGCCGGAAACGAAAACCAGTTCCGCTGTTCGTGATGTGGGTGTTGCGCCGCGCGACGTCAAGGGTAGGTCGCGCGCGACTTCGGGAATACAGATCGGTTGCCGCCCGCCGATTAGGCCAAGCTGCCGAACTGAGTGGAACCCATTCGGCTCGCCGGATTTATCCTCGCGGCGCGCCAATCCCGGCGCAACTCTCTCGATGGTGCACGTCGCTCGCATGACGAGATCAGCCCCATGCTGAGCTGCACTCTCTCGCGCAACCAGTTCCGCCTGCCGGTTCCGCATGGCAAGCGAGGCCGCTAAACAAGAAAAACAAAAACTCGGACTCGCGATGGCAATCGCGTGTGTACTGATCATCGGGGCGGGTCTCAGCCTGGGTCTGACCCTGCTGGCCTTCATCCTGGAGGAGCGTGGTGAGTCAGGTCTGACGATCGGGCTCATCACCGCCGTGGCGGGCGTGGCGACTATGGGGGCGTCGCCGCTGATACCGCTTCTCATCCGCCGGATCGGGGTGACCGCCTGCCTGCTGTTGGCTGTGGTTCTATCGGCCTCAAGCTTTGTCGCGTTCTACTGGGCTCCTTTGGACCCCGGACACTGCCGAAATATCGCGAGTACTTTAGAGAGTTACTTGTCGCCGACCGCGCATAGCCAAGTACTTTTGGTCGGGCGACGCT
>JBKJVQ010000269.1:0-4362 GCA_046717125.1 Methyloligellaceae bacterium | reverse complement strand
GCGTAGACGATCTCCCAAAGCATATCCACGATTTTCTGCGTCCATCTTGGTCTAGCTGGCGCGTCAATACACTCGTGAACCGGTAGAGATCGACCGCTTCGCGTTCGTGCCGCTCAGCTTCTTCGATCAAATCGTGCGCTTCTTCAGGCGACAAGTCGAACCGATGACGCAGAACCTCTTCCAGCGCATTCCGTTCGTCTTCGTCCATTGCTCCATCGACCGCCGCCGCGTGCATCATGAGGGCGGCGGCAGCGAGCCGGAGTTTCGCTTTCGGCCGCTGCGCGGTGGCGGATTCGCCTGACAATTGGTCGAGCAAGGCTTTGAATCGCTCCAACATCCGCACACGATGCTTTCGTTGCGACCCAAGCGCAAGGATGCGAAAAGGTTGCAACCCATTCGGCCAACGGCGGACTTTGCACGCATGAGGACATCGAGGCTGATTTGCGCGGCAGCGGCCGCATGGGCGCTCGCCGGCGTGGCGGGTCCTTCCGAGTTGCGTGCAGCCGACACGCTGGCTCAGGCCATCGCCAAGGCGGATTCCGAGCACGTATCGGCTCAGGAGTCGGCGCTGCCCCCAGACGAGTCGCCGAAACTGACGACAGGCTGGGACGAGGAGCCGGGGCAGGGCCAGACACGGGCCATCAGCGCGAAGAACATCAAAGTCGCGATCACGTACCGCAAGGTCGAGAAGAAGGAAGATGGCGCGGCGGTGGCCGACGCCGAACAAGAAGTCCCGCCGGAGGCCGCAGATGGTCCGCCTGCCGAAGAGGAAGGGTCTGACGACCCCCCGGCGGATGAAGCGAATGGCGGTTCGCCGGAAGGTGAAGCCGACGTCGAAGAGGTGCCGCAATATCAAGTGCCGATCGTGACGGTCACGGTTTCCGGCCGACAGGTTGCCCGGCTCGAAGGCGAGGATATCTCCTGGGAAGTGCCGCCGGTGGGCATCCAAATCGTAGAGATGTCGCCCGGCAATTCCCATGCGGAAGTCGTGGTGTCGTTCTATACGGGCGGCGCGCATTGCTGTTCGCAGACCAAGGTTGTGAGCAGCAACAGGTCGGGCCGGAAATGGGACGTCGTCGATGTCGGTCGGTTCGATGGCGGCCCCCAGATGGCGACCGATCTCGACGGCGACGGGCGCTATGAGTTCGCCGATCGCGACAATGCCTTCCTCACCGCGTTCGGCTGCTATGCGTGCTCGTCCGCCCCGCTGAAAGTGCTGCGGCTGGAAGATGCGACGATCAAGACGGTCAGCGACGATCCGCGTTATCGCGCCGCACATGTCGCCTGGCTGAAAGAAATGGTAGCCCAGACGCAGGCGGATGAGGTCGACGCTAATGCCTTCCTCGCCGGCTATGTCGCGCAGAAAATCCTGCTTGGCGAGGGCGCGGAAGCCTGGGCCATTATGGAAGAGCACTACAATTCGTCGAGCTCGGACGGGCTGGAACAATGCGAGCAGCTTCCCGGATCGGACGGAAAATGTCCGGGCAGGACGGTGCGGCGCGACTTTCCCTCGTCGCTGGCGGTGTTCCTGAACGTCCGCGGCTATCCAGCGAAATTCTGACTTCCACGAATTTTTCAGACGTTCATGTTTTGATCTAGCCGCTCGGCTTGCGCGCCGGAACGATCAGACCCGACTCCCATTGACTCCGCCGCGCAGGCGCTCAATTTTAGTTTGACGCCGTTGCGTTCGTTGGAGTTTCGCGTCATGCCCCCGCGCAGTTATTGGACGGGTCAACTCCGTCTTTCCCTCGTCTCGATTCCGGTTCGCATGTACCCGGCGACTTCGACCGCAAAGCGGATCGAGTTCCACCAGATTCACGAACCGACCGGCGAGCGCATCCGCCATCAGAAAGTGGCCCCGAGCGTCGGCGAAGTCGACAGCGACGAGATCACCAAAGGGTACGAATACGAGCGCGGCAAATATGTGCTGATCGACCAGAAGGAGATCGACGATCTGAAGCTCGAGGCGAAGCAGACCATCGACCTTGCCCGCTTCGTCGATGCGGAAGAAATCGACCCGCGCTATTTCGAGAAGCCCTATTATCTCCTTCCCGATGGCGATCTGTCCGAAGAAGGCTACGCCGTCATCCGCGACGCCCTGGGCAAGTCCGGCAAGATCGGCATCGGCCAGTTTATCCTGCGTGGGCAGAGCAATCTCATCGCAGTGAAGCCTCTTGGCAAAGGCCTTCTGCTCGAAATCCTCCGCTATCCCCATGAGGTCCGCGACGCCGGCAAGTTCTTCGACGAGATTGAGGACGTGAAGGTCGACAAGGAGGCGCAGGACCTCGCCGTCGAATTGATCGAGCGCAAAGCCGGCAAGTTCGAACCGGATATGTTCAAGGACGAGTATAACGAGGCCGTCTGGGAGCTTATCCACGCCAAGCTCGAGGACCGCGCGCCCGAGATCGCGACCGAGGAGAGCGGCGGCGCGAAGATCATCAACATCATGGACGCGCTGAAGAAGAGTGTGGCGGAGAACAAGTCGCGCAAGACGGCTTCCGTGTCCGCCAAGGCCTCGCGCGTATCCGGTAAGGCGCCGCGCGAGGCGAAGCCCAAGGCCAAGCCCGCGAAGACCGCCGCCCGCAAACCGGCACGGAAATCGGCCTGATGCGAGGATTTCGCGGCCTCTGACCTATGCCCAGGCGCAGCGACCCGCTCGAAACCTATAAGGCCAAGCGCGACTTCAAAAAGACGCCGGAGCCGCCCCCTGCGCGCGGCAAGAAACCGGGCCGCAGCTTCGTTATCCAGAAGCATGACGCAACGCGGTCGCATTTCGATTTCCGCCTTGAACACGACGGCGTTTTGAAGAGCTGGGCGGTGACGCGCGGGCCGAGCCTCGATCCCGCCGAAAAGCGTTTGGCGGTGCGCACGGAGGATCATCCGCTCGCTTACGGCCAGTTCGAAGGCGTGATTCCGAAGGGCGAGTATGGCGGCGGGTCGGTCATGCTCTGGGACCGCGGCACGTGGGAGCCGGAATACGATCCGGACTACGGTTTCGAGAAGGGCCACCTCGCCTTCACCCTTCATGGCGACCGGCTCAACGGCAAATGGCACCTTGTCCGCATGCAGGGAAACCGCAAGGGCGACGGCAAACGCGAGAACTGGCTGCTCATAAAGTCCGAGGACGATGAGGCGAACGCCCCCGACCCGACCCGCGCCTTTGAGACGAGCGTCGCGTCGGGCCGGAAGATGGAGCAGATCGCGGCCGACCCTGACGCCGTCTGGCATTCCAATCGCTCCGCCGACGAACAGCCCGCGGCCCAGCCCAAATCACGCGGCGTCTGGGGCGGGCCGAAGCGGAAGGCATCGCGCAAGGCAGGGAAGGGCGAGTTCGTCGCGCCCCAGCTCGCCACGGCGACGGAGCAGGCGCCGTCGAGCGACGCCTGGCTGCACGAAATAAAATATGACGGCTACCGGCTCATCGCCCATAAGGCGGGGAAGACCGTCGCGCTGTTCACGCGCAACGCCTTCGACTGGACAGACCGCTTTCCCGGCATCGCCAAAGCGCTGGAAGGGCTCAAAGCGAAAAGCGCGCTGCTCGACGGCGAGGCGGCCTATGTGAAGCCCGACGGCGTGACGGACTTCAAATCGCTGCAGGACCACATCGACTCGGCCGACCTCGCGATCCGCTATTTTCTTTTCGATCTGCTGGAGATCGACGGCAAGTCGCTCCTGAAGACGAAGCTCACCGAGCGCAAGGCGAAGCTCAAGGCGCTGCTGGAAAAGTCGAAATCCTCGCCGCTCCTGATTTATTCCGACCATGTCGAAGGCAACGGCCCGTCTTTCCTGACCGAAGCCTGCGGATCGGGGCTTGAAGGCATCGTCTCGAAAAAGGCCGACGGGACGTATGTCTCGGGCCGCACGAAAAGTTGGCTCAAGATCAAATGCGGCAAGCGCTCCGAATTCGTCATCGGCGGCTACTCGAAATCCTCGGCGCGGCCCTTCGCCTCGCTCCTGCTAGGCACGTTCGAGAACGGAGAATTGCGTTACGCGGGCAAGGTCGGCACGGGTTTCAGCGACGCGAAGATGGAGGAGCTGGCGGCGCTGTTCGCCAGGCGCGCGCGCAAGACATCGCCCTTCGCCGACATCCCGAAAACGGAGGCGAAAGGCGCAAGCTGGGTCGAGCCGGAGCTGATCGCGGAGGTGAGCTTCACGGAACAAACGCGCGACGGAAGGCTTCGGCATCCGAGCTTCGAGGGCTTGCGCGAGGACAAGCGGCCGAAACAGGTTCAGCGCGAGGGCCGAGCGATGGTCGCCAAATCGCAGAACAAGAAGGACGAGACGGAAGTCGAAGGCGTGCGCCTGACGCATCCCGATAAAGTGCTCTGGCCGGATGCCGGGCTGACCAAGCTCGACCTCGCG
>JBKJVQ010000268.1:0-2791 GCA_046717125.1 Methyloligellaceae bacterium | reverse complement strand
TTCCCCGACCTCTTCCGCTCCTCGCTCGTCCGCTCGGTTGACGATTACCCGAGCAAGCTGCTGGAGATGCTCCGCTTCATTTAGCCGCGGCCGGAGCAGACGCGAGCGGCCTTGCTCTCACCAGGCGTCTACAACTCGGCCTACTTCGAGCACTCTTACCTCTCGCAGCAAATGGGCATCGACCTTGTCGAAGGGCGCGACCTGATCGTCATCGATGACGTGGTCTACATGCGCACGACGCGGGGCCTGGAGCGCGTCGACGTGATCTACCGCCGCATCGACGATGACTTCCTCGATCCGGACACCTTCAAGCGAGATTCGCTGCTCGGCGTGTCAGGCCTGATGCGCGCCTACCAGCGCGGCAACGTTGCTCTCGCGAACGCGCCCGGGACCGGCATCGCCGACGACAAGGTGATCTATGCCTACGTCCCCGAGATCATCCGCTACTACCTGGGCGAGGAGCCGATCCTGCCCGGCGTGCCCACCTACATCTGCTCGCGCGAAGATGACCTCGGCTATGTCCTCGATCACATGGCAGAGCTGGTCGTGAAGCCTGCAAATGAGTCTGGCGGTTACGGCTTGCTTGTCGGCCCGGCCGCGACGCGCCGAGAGCTCTCCGACTTCAGCGATCGCGTGCGGTCGAACCCGCGCAACTACATCGCCCAACCTACGCTCGCCCTCTCTCGGGCGCCGGTCATCGTCGGTGACCATTTTGAGGGACGTCATGTCGACCTGCGTCCTTACATCCTCTTCGGCAAGGAAATTTACGTCTTGCCCGGCGGCCTGACTCGCGTTGCGTTGAGGAAGGGATCGCTGGTGGTGAACTCCTCGCAAGGAGGCGGGAGCAAAGACACCTGGGTCCTTGCGGACAGCGAAATGGCAAAGTGACGTGCTGAGCCGCGTCGCCGAATCGCTGTACTGGATGGCGCGATACATCGAGCGCGCCGAAAACACGGCCCGCTTCATCGACGTTGACCTCCAGATGAGCCTTGACTCGCCGATTACGTTCTCGGAGCAGTGGGAGCCATTGATTGCGATTACCGGCGAGATCAAGTCATTCCAGGAGCGTTATGACGCACCCACGCGGGAGAATGTCATCCGCTTCCTCACAGTGGACCGCGAGAATCCGAACTCAATCGTCTCTTCCGTTGCTCGGGCGCGCGAGAACGCCCGCTCCGTGCGCGAGGCAATTTCCTCCGATGTCTGGGAGCAGATCAATGCCTTCTACCTGCTCGTAAGCAGCAAGGCCGCGGAACGGCGCGCGGTGAGCGACTCTTATCATTTCTTCGCCGACATCAAACGCTTCAGCCATCTGACGGCGGGCGTCGCCGACAATACGATGTCCCACGGAGAGCCCTGGAACTTCATGCAGCTGGGCCGCACGATTGAGCGCGCCGATAACACGTCGCGCCTGCTCGACGTTAAGTACTACCTGCTCCTGCCTAATGCCGAGGACGTAGGCGGCGCGATCGACGAGATGCAGTGGTCGATCCTGCTGCGCTCAGCGACGGCGCTTGAGATGTATCGCCGGCGTCACGGCACGATCACGCCGGCCAACGTCATTGATTTTCTCCTGCTGGACATCGAGTTCCCGCGTGCCATCCTTTTCTGCCTGCTCACGGCGGAGCAGTCGCTGCACGCCGTCTCGGGCACCCGGCCGGGCACGTTCAGCAACCTGGCAGAGCGCCGTCTGGGTCAGCTGCGGTCGGAGCTCGCTTACTCGCACGTCCCAGAGATCATCAGCCAGGGCATGCACGAGTTTCTCGATAATCTCCAATCGCAGCTCAATGCCGCTGGTGAGGCAATTACCGTCACCTTTTTTGCGCTACAGTCTGAAGGACTGAACAGGACGAGCGGAGGAATAACGCGTGACCTTTTGTCTGGGGATCAAAGTCAAGGATGGGTTGATCGGGATCGCCGATACGAGGGTGATCTCCGGTAACGAGAACATCTCCGGGCGCAAGATTGCCATCCACCAGCACGACGGAAATAGCCTCTTCCTTATGACCTCCGGCCTTCGTTCCGTGCGCGATAAGGCCGTCGCCTACTTCGAAGAGAGCCTGGAGCTCCAGGACGAGCCGATGGACCGCTTTTTTAAGGTCGTCAACGCTTTCGCTGCCCAGATCCGTCGTGTCGCCGCTGAGGACAGGAGGGCCCTCGAGGAAGGTGGCCTGCGGTTCAACATCTTCTGTCTCATGGGCGGCAAAATGTCGAACGATAAGGAGCACCGCCTCTATCTCATCTATCCGGAAGGAAACTGGGTCGAGATCGGCACCGGGACGCCGTACCACATCATCGGCTCCGGCGGCTACGGCAAGCCGGTGCTCGACCGCACCCTGAAGTACGACGACTCGATGCAGTTTGCCCTCAAGGTAGGCTGCCTCGCTTTCGATTCCACCCGGATTAGCGCCGCGGACGTCGATTTCCCGATCGACGTTGTGTTGCTCTTCACCGACGGCCGCATTGTCCAGCGTCGCTTCGAGCAAGAGGAGCTGGTCGAGATTTCAGAGGGCTGGCACGAGCGGCTGCGTAACTCGGTGACCAACCTGCCATCGACCTGGCTCGATCGATTCTTTGAGGACATCAACGGCACCAGCATCCCTGAGGCGTTCACCGAGCGCGCGATACGCTAGCCTTGCGGATCGCAGTTAAGCATCAGTCAGCCTATCGATATAGTGAGCCCGTGTTCCTCGGGCCGCAGGTGGTGCGCCTCAAGCCCCGCTCGGACGGCACCCAGCGCCTCGACCAGTTTTACTTCCGGATCAAACCCGAACCCACCGGCCTGACCGAA
>JBKJVQ010000267.1:0-21074 GCA_046717125.1 Methyloligellaceae bacterium | reverse complement strand
CGGGACCACGCTGATCGGTTGGCATCACGGCAATTGGCATTGGAATGTGGGTGCCCTTCTCAATGTGCCGATCGGCCAGTGGAAGGAAACCAAGATCGCAAATATCGGCTTCAATCGCTGGGCGCTCGACACGAACGGAGCGGTCACCTGGCTCAGTCCGAAGGGACTTGAGGCGTCCGTCGCCGCAGGCTTCACCTTCAACTGGGAGAACCACGACACCGACTACGATTCAGGCACCGAGTTTCACGTCGAATTCGCGCTGATGAAGCACTTCTCCAAGACGTTCGCGGTCGGTCTCGTCGGCTATCGCTACGACCAGGTCTCGGGAGACAACGGCCGGGGCGCGGTTCTCGGCGCATTCGAGGGCGAGGTCACCGCGCTCGGTCCGAGCCTGACCTATGGTTTCAAACTCGGGCGGTTGCCTGTGAGCACCGAGCTGAAATGGCTGCACGAGTTCGACGCCCGAAACCGCGCTGAAGGCGATGCTGGATTCCTGACTATCAGCATGCCGCTGTCGGTCGCGAAACAATGACGCAAAGCGCCGGTCTTGAGCCGGGGCGAGGCGTTCACGCTCCTTGGACTGAGCAAATTGTCGGCCGTCGCCAATGCCGGAACGGCAAGCAAAGAGGATGATCGGAAAGGCGTTCCGCGCGGGGCGCGCTGGATCGAGATCGGTTTTTTGCGGTCTGCGCATTTCGCGCTGTTTCTGACTAGAGACACAGGACATAATACTGACTTGCGGGTCGCTTTTGCTTGCGGGCTCGAAAGCGGCGGGGCAAACGGAAGGCGCCGAGCCCGGTGACCACAAATTTTCAGCCGCAAACAAGAGTTGAATTAGCAAACGTCGAGGAGTCCACCGCAACGGAACATCGACATGAACGTCGTGTAATTGGCTTACCTATGCGATGGCGTTTGTCTTCCTTGTTGGCGAAACCGCTCGTCGAGGCATTGGCTATTTTGCAGTCAACGCGACCACAATGATCGAGGATTATCTGTGTGGCGCCTTCTTGTTGGTGGCTGCTTGGGTTTGGTCTAAACAATACGACATAGCGCCGAAGATGATGGCCGCCGCCTGGGGTTTTGCCACCGGCGGCATGTTCGTTCCGTTTGCCGCTCATCTGGAAGCCTGGCTGCGGAATGAACCTTTCGCCCGGATCACCCGCATACCGATACAGCATCGATTGTCTTAAAGGGCGCAATCTTGGCGGTTTGCCTCGTGTGTCTGGTTGTCACCTTAAAAGTTATATCACAAACAATCGGCTTAACTGCAGATCGTGTTCGAAATCCTCCGCAAGGTAAGTTCCGCGAGACTGTCGAAATGTCTCTCGGATCAACACCGAAACAAACAACTATTGCAGAGAATTGGCGGCCTCTGGTTGGAATCAGTACTTACAGTAGGATCACAGCTATGAAGCTCGCATGCAGGCACGGCCTGATCGCGGCCGCTCTGACGACACACCGCCGCTAGCGCGCAAGTGCCCGCCGTCGGCGTGGATCCGACGCCCGGCTTCAATAACAAGATTCCCGATAAGCTCATGACGCCCGATGCCGTCGAGACCAGACTCGGCACACTCAAATTTGTCAACGGCGTGCCGACAGCCGAGACGGCGCAGATGGTCTACGACAATCTCGACTTCGTCCGCGGCGTGGAAGTATTCCTCAACTTAATGCCCGCTGCAGTTGTCGATGCTATCCGGTCGGGTAACGCCGAACTGGGTGCGAGTAAGAGCAATCAGGCTGTCATCTTCGATAATTTGCTTGATTCCAGCCCGCTACTGCTGACGGGCAACACGGATACCGTCTATCTTTTGGCGCTTCTCGATCTCGAAGTCGATGGCCCGACCGTGATCGAGGTTCCGCCGGGATCAGGGCCTGGTACCGTCAATGATGCGTTCTTCCGCTTCGTCGTCGACATGGGCGTTCCCGGTCTCGATCAGGGAAAGGGTGGCAAGTACCTCATCGTGCCCGCCGATTTCAAAGGGGAAGTAGCGAAGGATAAAAAGGACGGTGGCGAGTACTTCGTCGTGCAGTCTCCGTCCCATGTGAACATACTGTTCCTTCGCGGTTTCCTCGTGGACGGCAAGCCGGATGCGTCTTCGAAAATGTTCCGCGAGGGGGTCAAGATCTACTCGCTCAGCAAGGTGGCGATCCGCCGAAGATGGAATTCTTCAATGGTTCTAACGTGCCGTACAATACGATCCACGCTAACGATTTCGAGTTCTATGAGGAAGTTGATCGCGTCATCCAAAAGGAGCCGCTCGAACTCTTCGATCCCGAACTGCGCGGGCTTGCCGCCAGTATCGGGATCCGCAAGGGCCAGAAGTTCGCGCCCGACGCACGAATGACAAAAATACTGACCGACGCAGTTGCGGTTGGTAACGCCACATCGCGGGCTATCGTATTCGCAATCGTGATCCACGATCGCCGCTCTATCCAGACAGTCAATGGAGGACCGGCTTCATAGGCGGAGACTACCGCTGGCTTGACGGCGATGGCATGTCCGGCATGAATATGGATGCGCGCACGAATTTCTTCTATCAGGCCGCAGTCAATACGCCCGCCATGGCCGCGAAGATCGTCGGCAAAAGCTCGCAATACGCCCTCAGCTACGCCGATACGTCTGGAAATCCGTTTGACGGCGCGAAGACCTATCGAATGAACGTGCCTGCCAACGCTCCTGCAACAAATTTCTAATCGCTAGTGATCTACGACCCGCAGACACGCTCGGAACTACAGAGCGGCCAGCCATTCCCCAGCAAGAACAACAAGCGCGACAAGATGATCGCAAATGCTGACGGCTCGGTCGATCTTTACGTCGGACCTAAGGCACCCGAGGGCAAGGAAGCAAACTGGGTGCAGACGGTCCCGGGCAAAGGCTGGTTCGCAATCTTCCGGCTTTACGGTCCGCTTGAGCCATGGTTCGACAAAACCTGGCGGCCGGGGGAAATCCAGCCGATCGACTGACGCGCCGCCGGCCATTGCCCCGATAATTCGGCGTCATGCTCGGTGACCCTTGCACCAGGTCAAGCGAGCGGCGGTACGATCAGCAGGCTACTCCGCCTTGAACGCCGGATGCACGACGCGATCTCCGGCCTTCAGTCCAATCTTGTCCGCCGTGCCGGCGTTCAGCTCCAGCACACCGAGGACCTCGCCGCCCGAGCCGATCGGCGCCTCCGAGAACGGCTCCGTGTGCTGGGCGATGTGTTTCACTTTTCCGTCGGCGGCGATGAACACCATATCAAGCGGGATATACGTGTTCTTCATCCACATGAAAATCGGCTGCGGCTTTTCGTAGATGAAGAGCATGCCCTTGTCCGGCGGCATGGTCCGCCGGTACATCAACCCCATCGTGCGCTTCGGCGCAGTGTCGGCGATCTCGACGGAGTAGCTGTGCTTGCCGCTGCCGGTCTCCAGCACGACCGTCCCGACGCCCGCCTGCATCTCCTGCGCAGATGCGCCCCAATGCGCGATCAGAGCCGCAGCCGCAACCAGGACTGCGGCAATCGCAACGGCATGGGAAATGCGCAGGACGAATGGTTTCAATGCGACGCCGGGAACCCGGGAGAGGAACCGCCGTCCGGCTTGATTTCCGCCGCCATGAGTCCGTCCTTCCCCTTGCCGTAACGCACAAGGACGAGTTGGCCGGGCCGAAGCTCGGTGAAGCCGAAGCGCCGCAGCGTCTCCATATGGACAAAAATGTCGGGCGTGTTCGGCCCTCGCGTCAGAAATCCAAACCCCTTCTGACGATTGAACCATTTCACCAGGGCGCGCTCCCAGTCGCTCTCGGGCGTCACGGATACGTTCGTTCGCTGCGGCAGCATCGAAGGATGCACCGCTGTCGACTCGTCCATGGAGACGATCCGGAACGCTTGCAGACCACGCGGCCGCTCCATCGCCTCGCAGACGATGCGCGCGCCTTCGTATGCGGTCTGGAAACCGTCGCGGCGCAGGCAGGTCACATGCAGCAGGATGTCGGGCAATCCCGGACGATCCGGGATGATGAAGCCATAGCCCTTCGAAGCGTCGAACCATTTGATTGTGCCGGCAACCTCGAAGACCTCGACCGGCGGTTCCTCGCCGAGCCCGATGTGCTCTTCGACCTGTGGCGAGGTCTTCGCCGCCATACTGTCCCCCGCTTGTACGCCGCCGTGCCCGATCCGCCGTAACGCGCAAACCCGAATCGACAGGATGGTATCTAACGGCGAACATACCAAAGCGGAATGGTCAGACCAGCGTAATTTTCTTGCATGCCCCGCTTCTCCACACGCGGTCGAGATAGAGTCTGGTGCGAGCCGGAAGAACTAAACGACGGAATCTATTCAGAAACGAGGCGGCAACACCGGTGTGGCCATAACACATCTATCGGCGTCCAACCGCGCATCACCGGACTTCGCGTCGCCATGGCGACTTCCGCCGGAGCTTGCCATCGCCCGCGCGGCTGCGAAAATGCCCGGACCCGAAAACGGAGCCAACGTATGAAATATTTGCACACCATGGTGCGCGTCACCGATGTCGACAAGTCGCTCGACTTCTATTGCAACAAGCTTGGTTTGAAAGAGGTACGCCGGATGGACAATCCGGCCGGCCGCTTTACGCTGATTTTCCTCGCGGCGCCCGGAGACGAAGATGCGCAGGTCGAACTGACGCACAATTGGGATCCGGAAACTTATGGAGAGGGCCGGAACTTCGGCCATCTCGCCTACCAGGTCGATGACATCTATGCGGCGTGTCAGCGCCTGCTGGACAAGGGCGTGACGATCAATCGCCCGCCGCGCGATGGCCGCATGGCGTTCATCCGGTCGCCCGACAACATTTCGGTCGAATTGCTACAGAAAGGCGCGGCGTTGCCGAAGCAGGAGCCTTGGGCCTCAATGGAAAATATTGGAAAGTGGTAAAGCTCGCCGGGCGCGGAGGTGGTACCCCCTAGGGGAATTGAACCCCTGTTTTCAGGTTGAAAACCTGACGTCCTAACCATTAGACGAAGGGGGCCCCGCGAGCCGCCAACGATATATAAGCGTTCGCCAAGACTGGCAAGAAGTGCGGGATCGTGAGCCGGGCCGGTCGCCAAGCGGCGTAAATCGTCCGTACACGTTTCAGAATGAGGCGCGCGGCTCGGCGACATCGTCTATCACGAATTTAACCTGCGTCCGGCCGTTCCACCCGTCCCGCGTCAGATAGCCCGCGACGTTGAGCGGTGCGCCATGCGCGTTCAGGAGAAGCTGCCCGTGGGCGGCGTCAGCCGCGCGGAATGCGATTCCATCGACCGTGCCGCCATCCGAACCGCGCAGCCGACATCTGACATGCGCGCCGCCGACAATGGCAACATTTTCGGCATGGCAGCACCCCAGCACGAAGCGCGGCTCGGGACAGCCCTGCCCGAACGGTCCAATGCGGTCCAGTAGGTCGAGCAGTTGCAGCGTTGCGCCACGCGGCGACAAAACGCCGTCGATCTCGAGGCAGCGGAGCTCGTCGGATACTGCCGCCGGCGCGGCGAGTTTTTTGTCGAGAAACGCCGTCAGGGCAGGCACATCTGCGGTCGCGACGGTAACGCCGCCCGCCATGGCATGCCCTCCTCCCTTACGGGCGAGCCCTGCGTCGACCGCCTCGCGAATGGCCTTGCCGACATCCCTTCCCGCGATCGAGCGGATCGAGCCGACCGCCTCCCGTGCGCCAATGGCGAGCGCCATCGCAGGGACACCGAACCGCTCGACGAGGCGGCTGCCGATCAGGCCGAGCACGCCCGGATGCCAGTCGTGCCCGCGGACGACGAGGATCGCCGGAGAAACCCCAGTCGACAGCAATGAATCGGCCTGGGCCAGCGCATCGTCGAACATGACGCTTTCCAACGCCCGGCGTTCGGCGTTGAGCCGCTCGAGCGTCGCGGCGATGCTGCCCGCCTCGACCGGATCGTTGGTCGCAAGCAGTCGCGCGCCAAGACCGCAATCCCCGATCCGGCCTCCGGCATTGATGCGCGGCCCGAGAACGAAACCGAGGCTGCGCGCATCGGGCGGGCCCTTCAGCCTGCCGGCATCGGCAAGCGCGGCGATCCCGGGATTGGCGCGCAGCCGCATTGCCAGCAGCCCTTTGGCAACGAAAGCGCGGTTTACGCCGGTGAGCGGCACCACATCGCAGACCGTCGCCAATGCCACCAGATCGAGGAGACCGAGCAGATCAGGCGCGGGCGTTCCCGCCTCGTAGTGGCCGGCAAGCCGCAACTGCCGCACGGTCTCGACGAGGAACAGGAATACGATGCCGGCCGCGGCGAGATGCCCCTGCCCGCTGATGTCGTCCAGCCGGTTTGGATTGACGATCGCATGCGCGGGCGGAAGCGTTTCGCCGGCCTGATGATGGTCGAGCACGATCACGTCAGCGCCCGCAGCGTGCGCCGCTTCGATCGCTTCATGGCTCGTCGTGCCGCAATCGACCGTCAGGATCAGCGCCGCACCCGCCTCCCGCAGTTCGCGCATGGCGTCCGGATTCGGGCCGTACCCTTCCGTCAGCCGGTCCGGGATGCGGCAAATGCATCCGCGCCCATGCATCCGCAGAAAGCGCTCCACCAGGGCCACCGAAGCTGCGCCATCCACGTCGTAGTCGCCGAACACCGCGATCGTTTCGTGCCCCACAATCGCGGCTGCGAAGCGCGCGGCCGCTTTCTGCATATCCCTGAGCGTTGATGGGTCCGGCAAGAGCCGCTTGAGCGACGGCGTGAACCAGTCCCCGGCGGTCTCAGCGCGTGCGCCGCGCGCAACGAGAATGCGGCCGACAATTTCCGGCACGCCGTAAGTCTGGGCCAATGCGCTCGCTATGGGTTCCAGCGCCTGCTGCAATCGGCTGACCCAGGCGCAACCCCGCACCGACCGATCCACGCCGAGAACGTGGGCCGACGGTGGATCGTTCAGTTGGAGTTTGGCTGCCCGCATGAATCCCGTGCGCGTGCGAGGATCCGTGCAGCCTAAAGTGATTCGAGCTGTTCCTGACGAGACGGCGAGCAGCGACTAATCGAACTTGTCCTTGTCGCGATGCTCGGTCCTGATCCATCGAACCGTACGTGTGGCTGCGCGCATGACGACGCTTTCCGTCACGATCGCATCGCGCTGAAACCGGACGCCGGAGAGGAGCGTGCCGTCCGTAATGCCGGTCGCCGCGAACACCACGTCGCCCGAGCAAAGCTCTTCCAGCGAATATTTGCGGTCGAGATCGGTCAGGCCCGCGACCCGCGCACGCTGCCGCTGGTCCGCACTTACCGCGCTGAGGCGCCCTTGGAGCTGTCCGCCAATGCAGCGCAGCGCGGCGGCGGCGAGCACACCCTCCGGCGCTCCACCCACGCCCATGTACATGTCGATCCCGGTATCGTCGGCGATGGCGGCGTGGATGACGCCGGCGATGTCGCCGTCGCCAATCAGCTTGAGCGCGGCCCCCGCGGCGCGCAGCTCCTGGATCAGCTTTGCATGGCGCGGCCGGTCGAGCAGGCAGACGGTAATCTCGGAAACCGGCACGCCCTTGGCGGCGGCGAGCGCTTTGAGATTGTCTTCAGGCGTCGCGTCGAGATCGACCAGGCCCGGCGCATAGCCCGGACCGATCGCGATCTTCTCCATGTAAATGCCCGGCGCGTGCAGGAAACTGTCTCGGCCGGCAATGGCGACCACGGACAGCGCATCGGGCAGCGCTTTCGCGCACATGGTCGTGCCTTCGAGCGGATCGACTGCGATGTCGACTGCGGGACCATCGCCCAAGCCAAGCCGCTCGCCGAGAAACAGGTGGTCGACCGCGCCTTCGTCGCCCTCGCCGATCGCGACAAATCCGTCGACCGGCAGCCGGTTCAGCGCTGCGTGCATGGTCTCGACCGCCGCGCGATCGGCCGCGACTTCGTCACCGCGCCCGCGCAGCCTGGCGGCGGCCACGGCGGCCATCTCGGTCACGCGCGCGATCTCGAGCGTTAGCGTGCGGTCGATCTCGGCGTGATGATGCGCGGCCACGCGGCGCTCCGCCCCAATAGAGCCTCGTCCGGAAGTGAGTGGTGAAACCGACATCAGTCCTCGCGAAGTATGACGAACGGTAACAGACGCGGAGCCTTTACGGACCGATTATTACAATTTTTCGATGCGGATCATCTGCGGTGTCTCTGCGACGTGGCCGTCCTTCTCAATCGCCGTTAGCGCACGGCGGATCGAAGCCTCCAGCGTCTCGTGCGTGATGAGGAACAGCTTCACGCGCTGGCCCGCAAGTCTCCGGCGCGGCTGCTCGGCACCATCGATTTCGGGCCGCTGGACGATGGAGGCGAGCGAAATCGACTGCTCCGCCATGCGACCCGCGATTGCCGCGATGGCGCCCGGCTTGTCGAACACGGAAAGTCTTATGTAGTAGCCGCCCTCATGCGCCCGCATGCGCGCGCGCTTGTATGGCTTGAGCTGCCTCGCCGGCGTGACGAAAGCCGGCAGCACAAGACCGCGCGCGATGTCGGCAATGTCGCTGACGACAGATGACGCAGTCGGCCGCTCGCCCGCACCGGGCCCGACCAGCATGACGTCACCCATGAAATCGCCCTCGACGGCGACGCAGTTTGAAACGCCGTGCACCTCCGCCAACGCCGAATGCTCCGGCACCATGGTCGGATGCACGCGCTGCTCAATGCCGCTTTCGGTCCTAAGCGCGACGCCAAGCAGCTTGATGCGATAGCCAAGTTCGGCGGCTGCCTCGATGTCAGCCGGCGCTATAGATTCGATCCCCTCGATGTGGATCGTGTCGAGCGAGACCTTGGTTCCGAACGCGAGACTGGTCAGGAGGGACAGCTTGTGCGCCGTATCGAAGCCGCCGACATCGAAGGTCGGATCGGCCTCGGCGTAGCCGTTGGCCTGCGCTTCGGCCAGAACCTCGGCGAATGGCCGGCCCTCCTCCTGCATGACCGTCAGGATATAGTTGCAGGTGCCGTTGAGAATTCCGTAGACGCGGGTCAGTGAATTGCCGACCAGGCTCTCGCGCATCACCTTCACGATCGGGATGCCGCCCGCGACCGCGGCCTCGAAATTCAGCGCCACGCCCTTGCGTTCGGCGAGCCCGGCCAGCGTCGCCCCATGATGGGCGAGGAGCGCCTTGTTAGCCGTGACGATGTGCTTGCCCGCGCGGATGGCGATCTCAATCGCTTCCCTGGCGATTCCGTCCTCGCCGCCGATCAGTTCCACGAATACGTCGATCGAGGAATCTGCCGCGAGCTGCTTTGCATCCTCGAACCAGCGATAGCTCGACAGGTCGACGCCACGGTCCCGCAAGGGATGCCGCGCACAGACCGCAACCAGCTCGATCGGTCGGCCCGCGCGCGCCGACAGCTCTTTCCCGTGCGCCTGCAGGAGCCGTACGACGCCCACGCCGACCGTGCCGACTCCGGCCAAGCCTATTCTCAGAGGGGAATTCATTGCGGCGAACTAGACGCGATTTTGCTTGGGCACAATCGGAATGACGTTGTGCATCGTCGCGTCGGTTTCGGTCAGGAATTTCTTAACGCTGCGCGCGGCCTGACGCATGCGATGTTCGTTTTCGACAAGCGCGATGCGGACATAGCCCTCGCCGTACTCGCCGAACCCGACGCCCGGAGAGACGGCGATGGAGGCTTTCTCCAGCAGGAGCTTCGAAAATTCGAGCGAACCGACATGGCGGAAGCCGTCCGGAACGGGCGCCCAGGCGAACATGCTCGCCGCCGGGGGTGGGATTCGCCACCCTGCCCGGCCCATGCATTCGACCAGACAGTCGCGCCGACGCTTGTAGGTCGCGCGGATTTCGTCGACGCAGTCCTGCGGGCCGTTGAGCGCCGCGGACGCCGCCACCTGAATGGGCGTGAACGCGCCGTAATCGAGATAGGATTTGATGCGCGCGAGCGCCGCGATCAGCCGCTCGTTGCCGACCGCGAACCCCATGCGCCAGCCGGGCATGGCGTAGGTCTTGGACAGCGACGTGAATTCGACCGAGACGTCGATCGCGCCAGGCACCTGCAGGATCGAGGGCGGCGGCACATCATCGAAATAGATTTCGGCATAGGCGATGTCGGAGAGGATGACGAGCTCGTGCCGGCGCGCGTAGTCCACGACCTCGCGATAGAAATCGAGATCGGCGACGAGCGCGGTCGGATTGGATGGAAAGTTCAGCACGAGCGCAATCGGCTTTGGGATCGAATGCCGCACGGCGCGATCGAGCGCGCCCATGAAATTGGCGTCGGTTCCCGCCGGAAGGTGCCGAATCGATGCGCCGGAAATCAGAAACCCGAACTCATGGATCGGGTAGGTGGGATTTGGGACAAGCACGACATCGCCGGGCGCCGTGATGGCCTGCGCCATGTTGGCGAAGCCTTCCTTCGAGCCGAGTGTGGCGACGATTTGCGTATCGGGATTGAGCTTCACGCCGAAGCGGCGCTCGTAATAGGCGGCCTGCGCGCGCCTTAGGCCCGGAATGCCGCGCGAAGCCGAATAGCGCTGCGTGCGCGGACGCTTCACGGTCTCGATCAGCTTTTCGACGATGTGCGCCGGGGTATCCATGTCCGGATTGCCCATGCCGAGATCGATGATGTCGTCGCCGCGGGCGCGGGCGGCCGCCTTGAGCTTGTTCACCTGCTCAAAAACGTAGGGCGGAAGCCGCTTGACCCTGTAGAATTCCTCGCTCACCCGAACACCCTCGCGACCGGAAACGGCTGACAATCGTTATCAATCACAACGCTGGACGCCGAACAAGCGACGGCGGGTGACGCCCGGCATCAGCGGCGCTCGGTCTGCGCGGCCTTGTTCTTCTTTTGCTCTGCCTCGAGTTCGGCAATAGCTTTCTGTTGTTGTTCTGCGCTGAGCGAAGTGTTGGGCTCCCGCTTCAAGATGCCGAGATTCGGGAAGGCCGGCGCGCCGCCGCCCGTGCATCCCGCCAGAATGAGCGGTGCAGCGAACGCGACAATTCCCAGCCAAGCGGCGATTTTTCGCATGAACCCCGTCCGAATGTCGCAGATGCGTCCGATTGAGGTGCGCGGCCGCTTGCTATATTGCATAGCACAAACGTGCCGCGCCCTGAACGGGCTCCAGACCGCCTGGCTGCACTTCCATTTCCAGTGTGACGGATTTGCGGCGATTGCCGGTGGCCGGCTCCAAGGGGATACGAATGAACGACGAAAAGGTCAGCGAAACTCCTACTCCTTACAAGGTCAACGATCCCGAAGCCTTCGCGCGCAACATGGTCCGGCTGTTCGAGGAAGGCGGTAAGGCGTTCCAGAACTACATGGGCCGCGCGAACGGCAAGGGCGGTCCGTATAATGGCCTGAGCGAGATGGGCGAGGCCGCCAAGGTGTTCGGCGCGGTCGCGCAGAGCTGGGCCTCCGATCCCGGCAAGGTCATGGTGGCTCAGGGCAAGCTCGCGGGCGACTACGCCGAGCTCTTGAGCCGCTCGGTCCGGCGCATGTTCGGCGCGACCGTCGAGCCGGTCGCGGAGCCGGAGCCCGGTGACAACCGCTTCAAGGATTCGGACTGGAGCAACAATCCATTCTTTGATTTCTGGAAGCAGGCCTATCTGGTCGGCACACGCTGGGCAAACGAGGTCGTCGACGACTCGGAGGGGATGGACCCGGCGACGCGGCGCAAGGCGGAGTTTTACGTCAACCAGATCGCGGCCGCGCTGTCGCCGTCGAATTTCGCCGCGACAAACCCCGAAGTCGTACGCGAGACGCTGGCGACGAACGGGCAGAACCTCCTGAACGGCATGGCGCAACTCGCCGCCGACCTCGAAAAATCGGGCGACGTCCTGCGTGTCAGTCAGACCGATGCATCGGCGTTCGAGGTCGGCCGGGACCTGGCCGTGACGCCGGGCAAAGTCGTATTCCAGAACGACGTATTCCAGTTGATCCAGTACGCGCCGACGACCGACACGGTGCGCGAGACGCCGATCCTGATGATCCCGCCCTGGATCAACAAATATTACATTCTCGACCTCGTCCCCGAGAAATCCTTCGTCAAATGGACGGTCGATCAGGGCTACACGGTCTTTATGGTTTCCTGGGTCAATCCGGACGTCCGCCTCTCGGGCAAGACGTTCGAAGACTATATGCATGAGGGGGTGCTGGCATCGATTGACGCCATCATCAAGCAGACCGGCGTCAACCAGATCAACGCGCTGGGCTATTGTGTCGGCGGCACGTTGCTCGCGTCGACGCTCGCATGGATGGCGGAGAAGGGCGACGACCGGGTGAAGTCGGCGACCTTCCTGGCCGCCCAAGTGGACTTCTCGGAAGCCGGCGACCTGCTCGTTTTCATCGACGACACGCAGTTGAAAGCGCTCGAAGAGATGATGGCGGAGCGCGGCTATCTCGACGGCTCACGCATGGCGAACGTGTTTAACATGCTGCGGCCGAAGGACCTGATCTGGCCCTACGTCGTGAACAACTATTTGCTGGGCAAGAAGCCCCTGCCGTTCGATCTCCTGTTCTGGAACTCCGATTCCGTGCGCATGCCGGCGGCGAACCATGCCTTCTACCTTCGAGAATTTTATCGCCACAACCGGCTGGCCAAGGGGGAGATGACGCTCGGCGGCGTGAGGCTCGATCTCGGCAAGATCAAGATCCCGATCTACGAGCTTGCCACGAAGGAAGACCACATCGCGCCGGCAGGGTCTGTCCTTATCGGATCGAAGCTGTTCGGCGGCGACATCCGGCTGGCCATCGCCGGATCGGGTCACATCGCCGGCGTGGTCAATCCGCCCGTAAAGAAGAAATACAATTACTGGTCCGAGGGCACCGACTTCTCGTCACTGGATTCCTGGTTCGGCAGCGCGAAGGAAAAAGCGGGCTCGTGGTGGCCGGACTGGAGCTGGTGGCTCGGCGAGCGCTCCGGAGATGACGTGGACCCGCGCGATCCGGCAAGCGGAAAGCTCGGCGTCGTTGAAGATGCGCCCGGCTCCTATGTCAAGGATCGGGCGACCGATCCGGCGCAGCCGTCAGCGGGTCACTGACCCGCCGTTTATCCTGTCGGCCTCGTGTCGCGCGACCGCGTTGAGGGCTTCGACGCGAGCCAGGTCGAGCAGATAGGCGAGGAAGGCTGGGCCCGCGCCTTCTGCAAGATCGCGGAGCTCGGTGATATGCGACTCGGCGAACGCGGCGACGTCCTCGGGCGTCGTGCCCGGACTTCGCGCTGCGCCG
Source organism: Methyloligellaceae bacterium (assembly GCA_046717125.1). Classification (GTDB taxonomy): domain Bacteria; phylum Pseudomonadota; class Alphaproteobacteria; order Rhizobiales; family Methyloligellaceae; genus JBKJVQ01. The sequence continues at coordinate 7,921 of JBKJVQ010000267.1, read as the reverse complement.
TGCCGGACCATCGGATCGATTGCTCGCCTGTGTCGTGTCAAATCAGTCTACTGCCCACATAGAGTGTACCCAGAAATCTAATACACGTATTCAGATTTTTTCACAGGCGGCGGCGGCTCTGTCCCGCCAGTGTTTGACAGGCCGTTTCCCAGCCACCATGTTCTGCCCGCTCGAACGGCCCGATGCCGGTAGCGATCCCCCGAACTGAGTTTCAATGAACATCGTCATTGTCGAATCGCCTGCGAAGGCGAAGACCATCAACAAATATCTCGGCGGCGCGTATCACGTGCTGGCGTCCTATGGGCACGTGCGCGACCTCCCCGCCAAAGATGGGTCGGTGCAGCCCGACGACGATTTCGCGATGATCTGGGACGTCGACTCGCAGTCCGCCAAGCGGCTCTCGGAAATCGCGCGGGCGGTCAAAGGTGCCGACAAGCTCATCCTCGCAACCGATCCCGACCGCGAAGGCGAGGCGATCGCCTGGCATGTGTTGCAGGTGCTCGATCAGAAAAAGGTGCTGAAGGACGTGCCGGTCGAGCGCGTCGTGTTCAACGCCATCACCAAGGACGCGGTGCTCAAGGCAATGCGCGAGCCGCGCACGATTGATGCGCCGCTGGTCGACGCCTATCTCGCACGCCGCGCGCTGGACTATCTCGTGGGGTTCACGCTGTCGCCGGTGCTGTGGCGCAAGCTGCCAGGCGCGCGTTCCGCCGGCCGGGTCCAGTCTGTCGCGCTGCGTCTCGTGTGCGACCGCGAGACCGAGATCGAGGCGTTTCGTACCCAGGAATACTGGTCGGTTGTCGCCGAACTCGCCAGCCGTGACGGTCAGAATTTCCGCGCACGGCTGTTCTCCGTCGATGGTGAGAAGCTCGACAAATTCGCGATCCCAGACGCGGCGACGGCCGAGCGTCTGAAGGCCGGCGTCGAAGGCGGCAGGTTTACCGTCTCGTCGATCGAATCGAAGGATCAACGCCGTAACCCGGCCGCGCCCTTCACCACGTCGACCCTGCAACAAGAGGCATCGCGCAAGTTCGGTTTCTCGCCGCGCCAGACCATGCAGATCGCGCAAAAGCTCTACGAAGGCGTTGACGTCGACGGCGAGACGCAAGGGCTCATCACCTATATGCGCACCGACGGCGTCCAGATGGCGGCCGAGGCGATCCAGGCCGCGCGGGCGAAGGCTGCGCGCCTGTTCGGCGACCGCTACGTTTCGCCGTCGCAGCGCATGTATCAGACCAAGGCAAAGAACGCACAAGAAGCGCACGAGGCGATCCGGCCCACCAGCTTCGATCGTGAGCCCGACCGGATGGGACGCATGCTCCGAGACGACGAGGCGAAGCTCTACCGCCTGATCTGGCAGCGTGCTCTAGCGAGCCAGATGGCGAGCGCGGAGATCGAACGCACGACCGCGGATTTGTCGGCGCGGTCGGACGGCAGGACATTCGGTCTGCGCGCCACCGGATCGGTCGTGCGCTTCGACGGCTTCCTCAAGCTCTACGAGGAAGGTCTGGACGATACGGATAGCGAGGGCGACGGCCGCTTACCCGCGTTGGCCCAAGGCGAGGCTGTCACGACGCGCGGCGTCGAGGCGAAACAGCACTTCACGGAACCGCCGCCGCGCTTCACCGAGGCGACCCTGATCAAGAAGCTTGAGGAGCTCGGCATCGGCCGGCCCTCGACCTACGCCGCAACCCTCAACGTGCTGCAAGAGCGCGACTATGTGCGGCTGGACAAAAAACGTCTGTTCCCGGAAGACCGCGGCCGGTTGGTCACGGCCTTCCTCGAAAGCTTCTTTGGCCGCTACGTCGAGTACGATTTCACCGCGAGTCTCGAGGAGAAGCTCGACCGCATCTCGGCCGGCGAGATCGAGTGGAAGGACGTGCTGCGCGATTTCTGGCGCGATTTCATTGCCGCCGTGAACGAGATCGGCGATCTGCGCGTGTCGGACGTGCTGGAGGCCCTAAACGAAATTCTTGGGCCCCACGTATTTCCGGACCAGGGCGATGGCAAGGATCCGCGCACCTGTCCCAATTGCGAGGGAGGACGCCTCAGCCTGAAGGTTGGCAAGTTCGGCGCTTTCATCGGCTGCTCGAACTATCCCGACTGCCGGTTCACGCGGCAGCTATCCGGCGCGCAGGACGCATCGCCCGAAGCGTCCGCCGACGGCAAGGTGCTGGGCGAAGATCCCGAAACGGGTCTCGCCGTCACACTGCGGACGGGGCGTTTCGGGCCCTATCTGCAGCTCGGCGAGGCCAATGGCGGTGAGAAGCCCAAGCGGGCGTCGATTCCGAAAGGTTTCGAGGCCGATACGATGGATCTCGACATGGCGCTGACGCTGCTCGCCCTGCCGCGCGAGGTCGGGCTGCATCCGGAAACGGGGAAGGCGATCGTCGCGGGCTTCGGGCGCTACGGCCCGTTTATCGAGCATGACGGGAAGTATGCGAATCTTTCGACCGCTGAAGAGGTCTTCAGCGTCGGGCTCAATCGCGCGGTGAGTCTTCTTGCCGACAAGGCCGCGTCGCAGGCGGCTGCCCGTGGCGGCACTGTGCTGAAGGAACTCGGCGACCATCCGGATGGCGGCGCGGTGCAGGTGCTCAGCGGCCGCTATGGCCCTTACGTCAAGCATGGCAAGGTCAACGCCACCCTTCCCCGCGACATGAAGCCGGAATGCGTCACGCTGGAGACTGCGCTCGAACTCATCTCCGCGCGCGCCGCCAAGGGCCCGTCCAAGCGGCCCGCGCGTGGCAGGGCCAAGCCGAAGGATGGCGGAGACGCGAAAGCGAAGGCGAAACCTGCTGCAAAATCGAAGCCGCGCAAGTCCGCCGCGCGTGGCAAAGCCACGGAGAGCTGATCCGTGCCGAAACCGAAGCGGCCGCCGGCGCAGCGAACCGCTCCTTCCCGCGAAGATATCCTCGCGTTTCTCGAAACCGCGCCGGACCGGATTGGCAAGCGGGAGATCGCGAAAGCGTTCAGCGTCAAAGGCCAGGATCGCATCGAGCTGAAACGCACGCTCAAGGAATTGGCCGACGAAGGGCTGATCGGAGGCTCCCTCCGCCGCATCGAGCCGACCAGCAAGCTTCCGCCTGTAGCCGTCCTTCTCACGACGAGCCGCGACGAGCATGGCGACCTGATTGCTCGCCCCGAAACCTGGAACGGCGATGGCGAGCCGCCCCGCATTCTCGTCCGCGAAAGCCGTCGCGACGGCGGACAGCCGCTCGGCGTGGGTGACAGGGTGCTGGCCAAACTGTCCACCGCCAGCCGCGATGAACGTCACATCGCCTACGAAGCGAGGCCCATCCGCAAGCTGCCGAGACTGGTGACGAAACCGCTCGGCATTTTTCGTGCGCGCCCTGGCGGCGTCGGCGTGATCGAGCCGATCGAAAAAAAGCAGCTTCGCGAATGGACGGTGGCGAAGGCAGACCGCGGCGATGCGGAGGACGGCGAACTCGTCCGTATCGAGATTTTCCGTGGCGGCCGCATCGGTCAGCCGCAAGCGCGCGTGACCGAGCGGCTGGGGCATCCGGGCGACCAGCGCAGCATCAGTCTGATCGCGATCCACATGCACGGCATCCCGGATGTGTTTCCGGAAGCCGTACTTGCCGAAGCCGACGCCGCAGGCCTCGCCACGCTGAAGGGCCGCGAGGATTTACGCAGGTTGCCGCTCATCACGATCGATCCGGTGGATGCGCGCGATCATGACGACGCGGTCCATGCCGCGCCCGACGACGATCCCGCGAACCCCGGCGGCCATGTCGTTACCGTCGCGATCGCCGACGTGGCGCACTCCGTCCGGCCGGGATCATCACTCGACCGGGAAGCGAAGAAGCGCGGCAACTCGGTCTATTTTCCGGACCGGGTGGTGCCGATGCTGCCCGAACGCATCTCGAACGACCTGTGTTCGCTCAAGTCCGGTGAGGATCGCGCGTGCCTCGCGGTGCGCATGGTGTTCGACCGCTCGGGCCGCAAGCGCTCGCATGCGTTCGTGCGCGGACTGATGCGTTCCGCCGCGAAACTGTCCTACCAGCAGGCGCAGGCCGCGATCGACGGCAATCCGGACGACCTGACCGGCCCGCTCCTCACCCCCATCCTGAAGCCGCTCTGGGCCGCCTATGCCGCGCTTGCCCATGCCCGCGACGCGCGCGGGCCGCTTGACCTCGATCTGCCGGAACGGAAAATCCTGCTCGATGCGAAGGGGCGCGTCTCCTCGGTCGTCACGCCGCCCCGCCTCGATGCCCACCGGCTGATCGAGGAATTCATGATTCAGGCAAACGTCGCCGCGGCCGAGACTCTGGAAGCGAAGAAAACGCCGCTCGTCTATCGCGCGCACGAGCCGCCTTCGAAGGAGAAGTTCGCGGCTCTCGGAGAATTCCTCGCGACAATCGGCATCAAGCTGCCCAAAGCCGGCACGCTGCGTCCGGCGCAGTTCAATCTGATCCTCGAACGCGTGCGCGGCACGCCGCATTCGGAGCTGGTCAGCGAAGTCATACTCCGGTCGCAGGCGCAGGCTGTATACGCGCCGGAGAACCCCGGCCATTTCGGCCTGAACCTGAGGCGCTACGCGCATTTCACCTCGCCGATCCGGCGCTATGCCGACCTGATCGTGCACCGGGCGCTGGTCCGCGCGCTCGGTTTGGGCAAGGACGGACTGACAGATGCCGAGATCGCGAGCCTCGAAGACGTGGCGGAATCGATCTCGCAGACCGAACGCCGCGCGATGCTGGCCGAGCGCGAAACGACAGACCGTCTGATCGCGGCCTATCTTGCCGATCGCGTCGGGGCGGTGTTTCCGGCCCGTGTTTCCGGCGTCACCAGAACCGGTCTGTTCGTTCGTCTGGATGATACGGGCGCGGACGGCTTCGTGCCTGCATCGAGCATCGGCTACGAATATTTCGCCCACGATGATGTGCGCCAAGCGATGGTGGGGGCGGAAAGCGGCAGCACCTATCAGCTCGGCGATCGGGTTGAGGTGAAGCTGCTCGAAGCCATTCCTTCGGCGGGCGCGCTTCGTTTCGAAATGCTGAGTCCGGGCAAGGAAGGCCGCACGATTCGAAAGGCGGCGAAGCGCGGCGTTCGGCCGCGCCCGCTTCCGCGTCCAAAACGGCGGCACGCGCGTTAGATTGCCTAAATGAGCGATACGGCGCTGACCAGCGAAACGGAAATCCCGGATCGGGAACCACGCCCGGTGTTCACGGCCATGCGCGACGGTTTTCTGAGCCGCTGTCCCGGTTGCCGCACGGGCCGGATGTACGATTCCTATCTCAAGGTCGCGCTGGAATGCGCCTCATGTGGCGAGGCGTTGCATCACCATCGCGCCGACGACGCCCCGCCCTATTTCGTCATCTCGATCGTGGCGCATATCGTCATCGGGCTGCTGCTCTGGGTCGAGATGAATTATGCGCCGCCGCTCTGGCTTCATGGCGCAATCTGGATTCCGCTGACGCTGATCCTGTGTCTACTGCTCCTGCCGCCCGTAAAGGGTGCGTTGATCGGCCTGCAATGGGCGCTCTATATGCATGGCTTCGACCCCGACGATCGCGACGCCGAATCCCTGCGGGCTATTCCGGAGTCTTGACTTCGCTCTGACCATGGCTAGGGTGCGCGGCTTCACACCCGACACGATTTCGAGGACGGCCCGATGGCCAAGCCCATTACCCAGAAGATCAAGCTCGTTTCGAGCGCCGGCACGGGCTACTTTTACGTGACCAAGAAAAATCCGCGCAACACGACCGAGAAGCTCGTGCTCAAGAAGTACGATCCCGTCGCGCGCAAGCACGTCGAGTTCAAGGAAGGCAAGATCAAGTAGCCTTCCGACTGACGTGAATCAGCTTCCCAAGGAATAGGTGGCCGGCCGGGAAGCGGCGTCAACGAGGAGGCCACTCTAGCCGTGTCCCGTGCCGGCCGAACCCTACGGACCCAGGAGATGCGGCGGACCTGAGCATCCGCAGGGTTATCTGAGTTCGGGGACGCGTTGCGACCCGATCAACGCGGCTGGCGCGTCAGTCGAACGGCTATTCACCCCCAAAACCGGGACAATTTCCCGGTTCAGTCGCGAACAATCTACGACGCAATTGCATAAAATCAATCGCGAACTTTTCGTGCATACGCGAAAAGCCGTGGGAAAGTAAAGTGTTAAGGTTACGGGCTCCCGCTCTTGGGCGGAAATCCTCGGCTCAAGGCGACCGCAGCCTTCGCCTCAGGCCGCGTCCGCAACCACGCGGTTGCGGCCGTCCCGCTTGGCGCAATACAGCGCCTGATCCGCCCGCTTCATGATCTTCTCCGGCGAATCGTCCTGGAACTCGATCGTCGAAACGCCGACGCTCGCCGTCACGCGAAGCTGCCCATCGCCGCCTGCCGAGAACGCCGCCGCCGCCATGCACTGCCGCAACCTTTCGCCAACGACCCAGGCCTTGGCAAGATCGGTGTCGGGCATGACCACGACGAATTCCTCGCCGCCCAGCCGACAGCCGAGATCGATGCCTCTGATGTTCCGGCGCAGACGTCCTGAGAACTCCTTCAGGACCGCGTCGCCCACGTCGTGACCATAGGTGTCGTTCACCGCCTTGAAGTAGTCGATGTCGACGACCAGCACCGACAGCGGTTTGCCGCGCTGCAGCGCCTCCTCGACCAAGGTCTTAAGGTGGCTCTCCATATAGCGCCGGTTATGCAGACCGGTCAGCGGATCGAGGATCGCCTGCTCGACCGTCTCCTCAAGCTGGTTGCGGAGGCTGTCGGTATAGCGCTTGCGTCGAACCTGCGTGCGCACGCGGGCCAAGAGTTCGTTCGGGTCGATCGGCCGGACGATGTAATCGTTCACGCCCATATCGAGGCCGCGAAGCAGCCGCGCATCCTCGCCCGGCTCGACGATCGTGAGGATCGGCATGCGCCTCGTCCTGTCGAGCGAGCGCACCTGCGAGCAGAGGCGCAAGCCATCCGAGCCCTTCAGGTCGAGACTGACCATGACGAGATCGTAGCCGCCGTCCGGCAGACGCAGCAGCGCGCGGCTCGGATCGGTCTCGATCTCGACCACATGCTCGGTTGATAGCGTGTCCTTCATACGCTCGGCGGAGCGGGCGTGATCCTCAACGAGAAGGATACGGCCGCCGCGTCCGGTGGTGGCGACCATGTCCTGCGTCTGCGTGTATCCCATCTGCGCGCGCGTCGACGCGCGCATCGCCATTTCGTCGGTCAGCGGCTTGAGCCGCGCGAGATTCTTCACGCGCGTCACCAGCGCGAGATCGTCGACCGGCTTGGTGAGGAAGTCGTCGGCGCCCGCTTCCAGCCCCTGCACGCGGTCGGACGGCTGATCGAGCGCCGTGACCATGATGACCGGGATGTGGCAAGTGGCGGGATCGGATTTCAGCCTGCGGCAGGTCTCGAACCCATCCATGCCGGGCATCATGACGTCGAGCAGCACGACATCGGCGCGCTCCCGGGCGCAGATGTCGAGCGCCTCGGCGCCGCTGCGGGCGGTGCGGATTTCGAAATACTCCGCCATGAGCTGCGCTTCGAGCAGCTTCACGTTGGCTTCGATGTCGTCGACGACAAGAATGCGAGCGGTCATATTGAATCGGCTTTTCTGTTATTTCGCTTCGCCGATGAAGTGCCGGACGGTGTCGATAAACTTGGACACCGAGATCGGCTTCGAGATGTAGGCCTCGCAGCCGCCGTCACGGATGCGCTCTTCGTCGCCCTTCATGGCAAAGGCCGTCACCGCGACGACGGGAATGTCCCGGAGCTGATCGTCTTCCTTCAGCCACTTCGTGACCTCCAGACCCGATACTTCCGGCAATTGTATGTCCATCAGGATCAGGTCGGGGCGGTGCTCGCGCGCGAGCGAAAGCGCGTCCATCCCGTTCCTGGTCTGGATCGTGCTGTAGCCATGCGCATCGAGGAGATCATGAAACAGCTTCATGTTCAGCTC
>JBKJVQ010000266.1:0-4442 GCA_046717125.1 Methyloligellaceae bacterium | reverse complement strand
ATGCATGGCGATGTGGCCGCTGATGATGCGCGCTTCGCGCGAACGATGCAAATCAAACTCTTTAGATCAAGGTCTGCTCTTGGCACCCCGGAGGGCGGACCACCTCTCGAGGCGCCTCCTGATCTCGCGCTCAAAACCGCGGTCGGGCGGGTCGTAGTAGGTCTGCCGCTCCATGCCGTCGGGGAAATAGTTGCGCCCCGAAAATCCCTCCGGCGCGTCGTGATCGTATTCATAGCCTGCCCCGTACCCTTCCTCGCGCATCAGCTTGGTAATGGGATTTAGGATGTGCTTGGGCGGCGGCAACGAGCCGGACTCCTTCGCGGCCCGCATCGCCCCCTTGAACGCGACATAGGCGGCGTTCGACTTGGGCGCCGTCGCCACATGGATCACGGCCTGCGCGAGCGCGAGCTCGCCTTCCGGCGAGCCGAGGAAATCGTAGACCTCCTTCGCCGCGTTGGCGACGAGCAGCGCCTGCGGATCGGCCATGCCGATATCCTCGACCGCCATGCGGACGATGCGCCGCGCGAGATAGAGCGGGTCTTCGCCACCGGCCAGCATGCGCGCGAGCCAATAGAGCGCCGCGTCCGGATCCGAGCCGCGCACAGATTTATGCAGTGCGCTGATGAGATTGTAATGGCCGTCCTGGCCCTTGTCGTAGATCGGCGCGCGGCGCTGCACCAACGCAACCAGCTCGTCCCGGCCGAGCGGACTTTTCGGCGCCGCGAGGACCACGTCCTCGGCAAGGTTGATGAGCGCCCGGCCATCCCCATCCGCCATCCCAATCATGGCGCTGCGCGCATCGTCATCCAGCGGCAGCGGCTTGCCCGTCTCGGCTTCAACGCGGCCGAGCAGGATTTCGAGCGCCGCATCGTCCAGCCGCTCGAACACCATCACGCTGGCGCGTGAGAGCAGCGCCGAATTCAGCTGGAAGGACGGGTTCTCGGTGGTCGCGCCGACCAGCGTGATCGTGCCGTCCTCCATATGCGGCAGGAAACTGTCCTGCTGCGAGCGGTTGAAGTGATGAATCTCGTCGATGAACAGCAACGTGCCGCGCCCCTCGCGTCGCCGCGCCTTTGCCTCGTCGAACACTTTCCTGAGTTCGGCGACGCCCATGTTGATCGCGGAGAGCTGCACGAAATGCAGGTCTGTCTGTTCGGCCAGCAGCCGAGCGACGGTCGTCTTGCCGGTTCCCGGCGGTCCCCAAAGGATGATCGAACCGATCCGGCCCGCGGCGACCATGAGGCCGAGCATGCCGCCCTTCCCAAGCAGATGCTCCTGGCCGACAACCTCGCCGAGCGATTTCGGCCGCAGGCGGTCTGCAAGCGGACGCGGCGCGTCTCCGGAAAGGCCAGCGGCGTCGAACAGGGTTTTCGTATTGCGGTCGGTGCGGGGCATTGGGATGGTCGCTCTGTTGCTCGCGACGTGGCCTGGCTTGACCGGGCCACCCATATTGTTGGGCTGGGTCCCCCGGTCAAGCCGCGGGACGTCGCTGAGTGTTGGGCCGGCGGCTTACCCGCCCAGCACCAGATTCATCGTCCGCCCCTCGCGCTGGAGCGACAGCCGCCACGCATCCGCCGGCCGTTCGACGGCTGCCGCCACATCGGTGGTCGAGCCGAACTGCGCGCCGTTCAAGCCGATCAGGATGTCGCCGCGCCGGAAGCCGACGCGCTGGGCGGGGCTGGCGTCCACGACCTCCATGATGACGACGCCACGCGCGTTGAAATCGAGACCGAACTCTTCGGCGACCGCCGGCGACAGGTTCACGATTGTCGTGCCCGAGAGCGGATGATTGCCCTTCAGCTCGCGCGGATCGCGCGGCGGCGTCTCGGGCGGCGGCTCGAGCGCCACCTTCAGGCTTTGCTTGACGCCGTCCCGCATGATGGCAACGTTCGCCGCGCCGCCGAGGCCGCGTGTGACGAAGCGGTAGTCGAACGCGCGCGGGTCCTGCACGGCCTTTCCGTCGACGCCGACGATGATGTCGCCGACCTGTAGCCCCGCCTCTGCGGCCGGTCCCTTGGCGGCGATTGTCTGCACCAGCGCGCCCGAGGGACGGTCGAGGCCCAGCGACGAGGCGATCTCCGCAGTTAGCGGCTGAAGCTGCGCGCCGAGCCAGGGACGCCGGACCTTGCCGCCCTTCAGGGCCGAGTCAACAACCACCCGCACCATGTTGGAGGGAATGGCAAAACCGATGCCGTTCGATGCGCCGGTCCGGGAGAAGATCGCCGTGTTGATGCCGATCAGCTTGCCGTCCACGTCGACCAGCGCACCGCCGGAATTTCCGGGATTGATCGCGGCGTCCGTCTGCACGAAGAACTGATAGTCGGCGATACCGACCTGCGTACGCGCTAGCGCAGACACGATGCCGCTGGTCACCGTCTGACCGACGCCGAACGGATTGCCGATGGCGAGCACGAGATCGCCGACCTCCAGCGCATCGGAATCCACGAACTCGATATGCGGGAAGTTCGCGGACTTCGCCTCGATGCGGAGCACGGCCAGATCGGTCTTCTCGTCGGCAAGCACAATCTTGGCGGGGAACTCGCGCCCGTCTGCGAAGGCGATGGTGATCTCGGCGTTCTTGCCGCCCTGGATTACGTGATTATTCGTGACGACAACCCCGTCGGCGCTGACGATGACGCCGGAGCCAAGAGACTGCTCCATGCGCTCGCGCGGAATGCCGGCTCCTTCGCCGAAGAAGCGGCGGAAAAACGGGTCCCGGAAGAACGGCGACATTTGCTGCGCGACGCGACGGCGGACATAGACATTCACGACCGAGGGCGCGACCCGCTTCACGACCGGCGAGAAGGACTGCTTTATCGCCGCGTCGGAGCGCGGTGCGACCCGCTCGGGTTCGGCGCGCGGATGCGGCGGCGAGGCAACCAGAACAGCGGCCACTGCTGCTACGCCTAAGACGAGAGAGGCGTTGATTGCACGCGAACGGCAGAGGGTGCGCATGCTCGGCTGCTTTCCCATTATTCCCGTGTCGAACTCCTAGAGCGCAATCCACTTTGCCGGAAGCGGATTGCGCTCTAGTCTCTTTGATTGAGCATCATCTCTTCAGAAAACCGGCAGCCACTTTTCTGGATGATGCTCTAGCGCGAACCATCGTGCTCGGTCAAAGCGCCTAGCCGACCGCTTGGCTGACGCGTTTATGAAAATTAGATTGCGCGCTTCCCATTTTAGCGGTCCTCCCGTAGCAATGGAGGTTCAGCGAAACAGAACCGTTAGGCTGAATCATCCCTGGTCTAGCTTGCCTGCGACCGGCTACAGCACAAACTCGGAGGAGACTTATGAAGACACCCACGTTGGCCGTATTTGCGGCCGCCATCGCCCTTGGCGCGTCCGCCAACGCAGCATCAGCGATCGATGTCAAGAAGTCGGTTGACGTGAAGGCGGAGCCTGCGGCGGTCTGGGAAGCAATCGGCGAATGGTGCGCCATCAAGGATTGGCACCCGGCGATCAAGGAATGCGAAGCGACCGGCGAAAAGCGCGTGCTGACCACGGGCGACGGCGCCAAGATCAACGAGACGCAGACCGCCAAGGACGCAATGAGCTACTCGTACATCATTACCGAGAGCCCGCTACCGGTGGAGAATTACAAAGCAAAAGTTTCCGTCGCGAAGGGTGCGGACGGCGGCTCGAAAGTGAGCTGGGACGCGTCGTTCGACCCGAAGGGCGATGCCAAGAAGGCCGAAGAGACCATTGCGGGAATCTTCGATGCCGGCTTGGCCAACGTCAAGAAGATGCTGGACAAATAGGAGTCGCTCTCGTTCGACCCCACCCGGCCGGCGCATGCGCCGGCCACCCACTCCCCTGAAAAGGAGGGATTACTAAGCGGCGGCGCGATCCTCGTCCTGGCCCTGGACCGGTCCAGAGTCCTGTCCGCGCGCGGACACGTCGCGATCGACCAGCTCGATCACCGCCACAGGCGCAGAGTCGCCGTAGCGGAAGCCCGCCTTCAGCACGCGCGTATATCCACCCTGCCGGGTCTTGTAGCGCGGGCCCAGAACCTCAAACAGCTTCCTGAGCTGGTTCTCGTCCCGCATCCGGCCCGACGCGATGCGGCGCGCATGCAAATCGCCCTTCTTGGCCAGCGTGATCATCCGATCCGCAAAGCGCTTCAGCTCTTTCGCCTTGGGCAGCGTCGTGACGATCTGCTCGTGCTTGACCAACGCCGACATCATGCTTGCGAACATCGCACGGCGATGGCTAACGCTTCGGTTGAGCCTGCGGCCCGCTTTGCCGTGACGCATTGGTGGTGTCCCTTGCCGTTCCCGTCGTCATTCCGGCAAAAGCCGAAAACTAATTCAAGCACCGCGCTGGACCCCGGCTTCGCCGGGGTGATGGCTCAGTCTAATAATGATCCTCGAAGCGCTTCGCGAGCTCTTCGATATTGTCCGGCGGCCAGTTCGGCACATCCATGCCGAGATGAAGGCCCATGC
>JBKJVQ010000265.1:0-9212 GCA_046717125.1 Methyloligellaceae bacterium | reverse complement strand
GCAAGCTTGGCGACCCGGTAAGCGCGGATGTCCTCAAGGAACAGATCGCCGAACGCCATCGTGTCTATTCCAGCGTCCCGCGACTCCGCGCAAAAAGATCCCATCCGCGCCTCGTAAACTTCATTCGAGCAAGGCCAGGGCAGCGGGATCGCGGTCAGCTCAAGTCCGGCCGCGCGGGCCTGCGCATGCGCAACCGCCAGTGGCACGCCATGCATGGCGACGCGGCCGAACTCCTCGTTGTAGGTCGTGAACAACCCCGCCACGTCCGCACCTTGCTGACGCAGGACATGCAGACACCAGGCGGAATCCTTCCCACTGCTCCAGCTCAGAAGAATTTTTTCCGCGCCCGGCTCGTCGCCCTGTTCGCTCATCTCCGGTTCATCTAGCCTCCGTCATACCGGCGGCCTAAACTGTATGCGCCGCGTCGAGCGGCGTCTTGCGGAGGTTGGGGATGCTCGCGTTTCTGCGAACGGCGGCTCTGGCCGCGGTCGTCGCCTGTGTAACTGTTTCATCCGTTCTCGCCGCCGACAAATCCTTCACCAACGAAGAGCTGAACGAGGCTGCGACCGAGTATTCGGACAGCCTGCGCGAGAGCGGGGAATCTTCCGAGGTTTCAGCCGCAACTCTCCGGGTGCAAGCGGCAGCGGCGGCTCAACGCCTCGATTTCCGGCAGGCGATGAACCTGCGCGAGCAGATCGCCGGCCTCGAATACCGCACGGCGCACAACTGGATCGATCTCGCTAACACGATCCTGAACGTCCGGGTCGAGAACGAGGATGAGCGCATTGCGCTCATGCAGAAAGCCGCGCAGGCGGCGTATCTCGGCTACAGCCAGACGACGGACGCGACTGCGGAAGCCGCGGCGCTGGCGATCATCTCCCGTTCCTATGCCTCGCGGCAGGAATGGCGCGTCGCGCTCGATGCGATGCGAATGTCGCTCGAAAAGAAGGAGTCCGCCCCGCTCCGCTCGCAATACGTTCTGATGCGCGAGAAGTATGGCTTCCGCGTGCTGAACTTCACCGTCGACTCCGATCCGGCGAGCCCGCGCGCCTGCTTCCAGTTCAGTGAAAACCTGCCCGACAAGGGCGTCGACCTGTCGCCGTTCGTCGCCGTCGCGGGCGTCGAGCGGCCTGTAATCACAGTCGAAGATCAGCAGCTTTGCGTCGAGGGCCTGAAGCACGGCAGCCGTTACCAGGTGAGCCTGCGCAAGGGCCTGCCCTCGTCGGTTTCCGAGAAGCTGGAGAAGGCGGCCGATTTCGCAATCTATGTGCGCGACCGCTCGCCGTCCGTGCGCTTCACGTCGAAGGCTTGGGTGCTGCCGAAGGTCGGCCAGCAGGGCATTCCGGTCGTCAGCATCAACACGGATCGCGTGTCCGCAAAAGTTTTCCGCATTGGCGACCGCAATCTGATCGAGACTGTGCTGGGGGGCGACTTCCAACGCACCCTTTACCGCTACGATCTCGAGCGCCTCGCCGGCGAGCGCGGGACGCAGGTCTGGTCGGGCGAGATGAAGGTCGAATTCCGGCTCAACGAGGAAGTGCTGACCGCGCTCCCAATCGAGGAGACGGTCGGGGAGCTGCAGCCCGGCATCTATGCACTCGTTGCCGAGCCAGCGCCGGTCGCCGCGGACGATTACGGCGAGATCGCCACGCAATGGTTCATTGTCTCCGATCTCGGCCTGACCGCCCTGTCCGGCTCGGACGGCATCCATGCCACGGTCAATTCGCTCGCCACCGCCGCGCCGAAGCAGGGCATTGAGATTACCCTCCTGTCGCGTAGCAACGAGGAGCTGGGCCGCGCGACCACCGACGCCAATGGGATCGCCCTGTTCGCGCCGGGCCTTGCGCGTGGCGAAGGCGGTCTTTCTCCAGCGCTACTGGTCGCGCGCGATCCAGCAGGCGATTACGCCTTCCTGAACCTCAAACAGGCGGCGTTCGATCTCGCCGATCGCGGCGTGGCGGGACGCATCAACCCGGGACCGCTCGATGCGTTCGTCGTCACGGAGCGCGGCGTTTACCGCAGCGGCGAGACGGTGCACATCACGGCGCTCATGCGCGACGCCCTGGCGAAGGCCGCGCCCGATGCGCCACTGACGCTCGTCGTGGAGCGTCCCGACGGCGTCGAGCACCGCCGCATGCTGCTCGCCGACGGCGGGCTCGGCGGCCGCAGCCTGTCCCTGCCGGTCCCGCCCGGCGCATCGACCGGCACATGGCGCGTGCGCGCGTACTCCGATCCGAAGGCCGCCGCGATCGGCGAGACCGCTTTTCTGGTCGAGGACTACCTGCCGGACAGGATCGAGTTCGACCTCACGCCCGGCGCCGAAATCATGTCGCCGACCGGCGCGACCGCCATCACGTTGATCGGCCGCTATCTCTACGGCGCGCCTGCGGCGGGACTGACGCTTGAAGGCGAGGTGTCGCTGAAGCCGGTGCCCGGACGGCCGGGCTATGACGGCTATGCGTTTGGCGTCGCAGATGAAGACCCTTCGTCCGAAGTGCAGCCGCTCGAAGCCCTCCCCTTGACCGGTCTCGAAGGAAAGTCCGAGCTTTCCATCGTGCTCGCGAAGCTGCCCGAATCCTCGCGCCCGCTGGAAGCAAAAATCGCGATCCGGATGGCGGAGCCGGGTGGCCGCGCGGTCGAGCGCACGATTACGCTCCCCGTCGCGCCGAAGGCCGAGATGATCGGCATCAAGCCGCTATTTGAGGGCGGCAACCTCGACGACGGCGCGAGCGCGTCTTTCGACGTCGTGTCGGTCGGATCCGACGGCAAGGAGGCCGGGCGGAAGGGGCTGCGCTGGGACCTCTATCGTCTCGAAACCAACTATCAGTGGTACCGGCAGGACGGAAACTGGAACTACGAGCCGGTCAAGATCACGCGACGCATCGCCAACGGGACCGTCGATGTTGCGCCGGGCCATCCAGGCCGGATCGCCAATCCGGTGACCTGGGGCACCTACGAGCTCGACGTGGCCGGCGACAACGGCCTGTTCGGCTCGACGACGTTCAGTGCAGGCTGGCAGGCCGAAGCCACCGCGGACACGCCGGACCTGCTCGAACTCTCCCTCGACAAGACCGAATACAAACACGGGGACACGCTGAAAGCCTCCGTCACCGCGCGCGCCGCCGGCAAGCTGACGATCGAGATCGTGAGCGACCGCCTACTCGCCCAGAAGACCGTCGATGTCGAAGCGGGACAGGCCAGCGTCGAGGTGCCTGTCGGCGCGGATTGGGGAACGGGCGCCTACGTGCTTGCGACGCTGCGAAGGCCGCTGAACGAGGAGGCGAAACGCCTTCCGGGCCGCGCCATCGGCGCACAATGGTTTTCGGTCGCACGGAAGGAGCATTCGCTACCGCTTGCCCTTGACCTGCCGGCCAAGCTCCGGCCGGGCGAAACGTTGCGCATTCCCGTCAGCATCGACGGGCTCGCGGCGGGCGAAGAGGCCCGCGTGGTCGTGGCCGCTGTCGATGTCGGCATCCTCAACCTTACAAACTACAAGAGCCCCGCGCCCGACGATCATTATCTCGGCCAGCGCCGGCTCGGCGCTGAGCTGCGCGACCTCTACGGCCAGCTGATCGACGGCATGCAGGCGACGCGCGGCCAGATCGTGACGGGCGGAGACGGCGGCGGCGCGGTGCTGTCCGGCAGCCCACCCTCGCAGGCTCCGCTTGCGCTCTATTCCGGCATCGTGACGGTCGGGCCGGACGGCAAAGCGGAGATCAGCTTCGACCTGCCGGATTTCACAGGCTCGGTGCGCGTGATGGCGTTCGCCTGGAGCGCGAACCGTCTCGGCCGCGCCGAAGGCGAAGTCGTGGTGCGCGATCCGGTCGTTCTCACCGCATCGCTGCCGCGCTTCCTGACCGAGGGCGACGAGAGCACGCTCCGCGTCGACCTCAACAATGTCGAGGGCGAAGCCGGCGACTACGCTATCTCAATCGAAGCGTCCGGCCCCGCCGCGATCGGCGCGGATCAGCCTCAATCGATCAATCTCGGCGACAAGTCGCGGTCGGGCTTCAATGTGCCGATCTCGGCGAGTGCCTCTGGCGACGCGTCGATCACGATCGCGCTTTCGGGGCCGAACGGCTACGCGGCCGAGCGCGTGTTCAACCTCGCCGTCAAGCCGGCAAACAATCTCGTGGCGCGGCGCAGCGTGCATCCGCTCGGACAGGGCCAGAGCCTCGCGCTCTCGAAGGATCTGTTCGCCGATCTCGTAGCCGGCACAGGCAGCATTTCCTTGTCTGTCGGTCCTTCGGCGGCGATCGATCCCTTCGCCCTCTCGGCTGCGCTTCAGTCCTATCCGTTCGGATGCTCCGAGCAGATCACGTCCGAGGCGATCGCGCTGCTGACGCTGAAGCAGCTCGTGGCGAACCGGCCGGACACAGCGCGCGTCGATCATGACGCCCGCATCCGCACCATCATCGATCTGCTGCTCGCCCGACAGGGTGCTGACGGATCGTTCGGCCTGTGGAGCTCCGGCGGCGGGGATGGATGGCTCGACGCCTATGTCACAGACTTCCTGACCCGCGCGCGAGAAGCTGGCTTCGTTGTCCCGGATGCGCAGTTCCGGCAGAGCATCGACCGTGTGCGCAACGTCGTCAGCATTGCGCCGGAGCCCTCCGCCGACGGCGGACAGGGTCTTGCCTACGCCCTCTATGTGCTCGCCCGGAATGGAGCCGCTCCTGTCGGGGACCTGCGTTACCTCGCGGATGCGCGGCTCGCCGATTTGTCGACGCCGATCGCCAAGGCGCAGCTTGCCGCGGCGCTGGCGATGCTGGGCGACAAGCAGCGCGCCGGAGCTGTCTATTCCGCCGCGCTGGCATCGCTTCAGCCCGATCCGACGCTCGATATGGCGCGCAAGGATTACGGCTCGGAGCTGCGCGATGCGGCGGCGGTGGTGACCCTCGCGGCGGAGAACGGCGGCGGCGACAGTATCGTGCAGCAGGCAACGGCGCGCATCGGCGCGGCGCGCGGGCGGCGCGAAGCGACCTCGACGCAGGAGAATGCCTGGCTGATCCTCGCCGCGCGCGCGATCGAGAAGCAGACGGAGGGCGCATCTCTCAACGCCGGAGGCCAGACGGAGAAGGCGCCCTTCCGCGGAGGCTTCTCCGAAGCCGATCTTGCGGACGCGCCCTTCGTCGTCAGCAATCCCGGTTCCGAAACGATGCATGCAGTGGTGACCGTCAGCGGCCGGCCCGTGAACCCCGAACCGCCCTCCTCGCACGGCTTCACGATCGAACGCTCGTTCCATACGCTCGACGGAGAGGTTGCCGATCCTTCGCAGGCAAAACAAAACCAGCGCTTCGTGGTGGTCCTCTCGGTGACCGACCTCAATCCGCAATTTGCGCATCTCGCCGTCACGGATCGCCTGCCGGCGGGATTCGAGATCGACAACCCGCGCCTCGTTTCGTCGGGCGACACATCCGCGCTCGACTGGATCGAGAATGGCGCGACAGCCGCCCACGCCGAGTTTCGGGATGACCGGTTCTTCGCGGCGTTCGACCGGCAGGCGACCGATACAGGCAGCTTTTCGGTCGCTTATGTGGTACGCGCGGTCTCACCCGGACGCTATGTGCTGCCGCAGGCCGCGGTCGAGGACATGTACCGGCCCGAGCGGTTCGGACGCACCGAGTCGGGCGAGATCGAGGTCCGCGCGGCGCAATGACACCGGCCGTTCGCGCGCTGATCGGCCTGGTCTATGCGGGCATCGCCGGACTTGGCGCGTTAGCCGGCTACGTCGATTTGCTGGGTGCGCCGCCGGACGGAGCGTCCATGCCGCGCTCGGCGCTCATCACCGACCGCAACGGCGCGTTGCTCCGACCCTACGCCGCGCCGGACGGCCGCTGGCGAATCGCGACAAAGCCGTCGGATGTCGATCCGCGCTTCCTCGAAGCGCTGTTCGCGTATGAGGACAAGCGGTTCCGCGACCATCGCGGCGTCGACCTGCTGGCGACGGCCCGTGCGGCGTTTCAGTTCGCATCGTCGGGGCGCATCGTTTCCGGCGGATCGACGCTCACAATGCAGGTCGCGCGGCTGCTCGAGCCCCGGCGGGAGCGCTCGTTCTCCGCGAAGCTGCGGCAGGCCGTGCGCGCCATCCAGATCGAACGGCGACATTCCAAGGACGAAATCCTTACCCTTTACCTCACGCTCGCGCCCTATGGCGGCAACCTCGAAGGCGCGCGCGCGGCGTCCCTCGCCTGGTTCGGCAAGGAGCCGCGCCGCCTGACGCTTGGCGAAATCGCGCTCCTTATCGCCCTGACCCAGTCGCCGGAAGCGCGGCGGCCCGACCGCGATCATGCCGCGGCGCTAGTCGCCCGCAACCGCGTCCTCGAAAGGCTTGTGCTCGCGGGCGCGTTCGATGCACCCGAAGCGGTCCGCGCCAAGGTCGAATCGGTTCCGACGCATCGTCGTCCGATGCCGGTGCTTGCGCCGCACGCGGCGGACCAGGCGATAGGTTTCGATCCGCGCGCGAGCACACACAAGCTGACAATCGACGCGACGTTGCAGTCGGCGCTCGAAATCCTGATTCGCGATCGGGTCGCCCTTCTCGGCCACGACATTTCGGCCGCGCTGGTCGTGGTCGACAACGAGACGGGCGAAGTCCTCTCGCGGGTCGCCTCGCCCGGCTATTTCGATGTGCGGCGCGCGGGCCAAGTCGATCAGTCGCGCGCGATCCGGTCTCCCGGGTCTGCGCTCAAGCCCTTCATCTACGGGCTCGGCTTCGAGGACGGTCTCGTCCATCCCGAAACGCTGATCGACGACCGGCCGCTGCGCTACGGCATCTATGCGCCGAAGAATTTCGACATGTCGTATCAGGGCGTCGTGACGGTGCGGCGCGCGCTTCAGCTCTCGCTGAACGTGCCCGCCGTCATGCTGCTCGACCGAGTCGGTCCGAACCGCCTTACTGCGCGACTCGCGCAGGCCGGCGCGCCCCTCATCCTGCCGAAGGGCGATGTGCCGGGCCTCGCGCTCGGTCTCGGCGGCGTCGGCGTGAGGCTCACGGACCTGACGATGCTCTATGCCGGAATTGCGCGTGGCGGCCAGGCGCTCCCGCTGAAGGAACGGCTCGACGCGCCTGAGACTGCGCCGCGCCGGCTGCTCGATCCGGCCGCCGCATGGCAGGTCGCCGACACGCTGCTCGGGGCGCCGCCGCCGGACGGGGCGGCAGGCGGCCTGATCGCCTTCAAGACCGGCACGTCCTACGGCTATCGCGACGCGTGGGCGGTGGGCTTCGACGGCAAGCGCACGGTCGGTGTCTGGGTCGGCCGTCCGGACGGCGCGCCCTTGCCTGGTCTACTCGGCCGCGTCGCGGCGGCCCCGATCCTGTTCGACGCCTTCAGCCGCGTGACGCCGCGGCCTGCGCCGCTTCCGCCTCGGCCCGCAGGCGTCCTCGTCGCATCGAGCGCTAGCCTCCCCGTCCCCTTACGCCGTTTCGAGCCGGACTGGCTCGTGGGCGCGCGTTTGGCGGCGCGTCCGCAATTCATGTTTCCGCCGGACGGCGCCGAGCTCGAACTGTCGATGCTGCCCGGAGAGACGGAGCCGAGCCCCGTGCCGCTCACAATATCCGGCGGCGTTCAGCCACTGACTTTCCTGATGAACGGTCTGCCGCTCGATACGGACGGTCCCCGGCGCACGAAATTCTTCACGCCGGATGGGCCCGGCTTTGTGCGGCTCACCGTGATTGACGCGCGGGGCGAGGCGTCAAGCGTCAGGGTGCGGGTGCGCTGACGTTGGCCGTTGCCTGGTCCGGCGATTTCTCGACCAGCAGCTTGTCGATCCGCCGTCCGTCGAGATCCACGACCTCGAAACGCCAGCCCTCGGAGTCAATCCGTTCGCCAACGTCCGGCAGGCGCTGGAACAGGTTCAGCACGAGGCCCGCGACTGTCGAATAATCGCGATCTTCGGGCAGGCTCATCTTGAGCTTTTCACCCAGCTCGTCGGCCGGCATCGAGCCCGACACGAGGAAAGACCCATCGGCGCGTTCAACCATGTCCGGCTCGACCTGCGTTTCCTCATGGCGAAACGCTCCGACGATCGCTTCGAGAATGTCGACGGTGCTCACGATTCCCTCAAAATTCCCGTATTCGTCATAAACGAGCCCCAAATGCACCGGCGATTTCTTCAATACGCCGACGACATCGATCGCATCCATCACGTCCAGGATTACCGGTGCCTTGCGCAGATGAGCACGAACGTCGATCTCTCCCCCCCGCATGCAGACGTCGAGCAAATCCTTCGCCTGCACGATGCCGAGAATCTCGTCGGATGAGCCCTCATAAACCGGCAGCCGAGAATGCGACGACTCGACAATCTGACGTCTGATATTTTCTGCCGGATCGGCCAGATCGATCATGTTGACCTCACGCCGGGGCGTCATCACGCCGCGCACGGATCGGTCGCCGAGCCTCATCACGCCTGCGATCATTTCGCGCTCTTCCGGCTCGAGCACGCCGGCGCTCTCTGCCTCGGCGATCAGAAGATGGATTTCCTCGTCCGTCACCCTTTGCTCGGACTGCGGCCTCGCGCCGATTGCGCGCAGCAGGAGCTGAGTCGACACATCGAACAGCTTGACCAGCGGCGAGCCTGCCCGTGCGAGCGCGCTCATCGCCGGCGCGACGCGCATCGCAATCTTCTCGGGATTGCGGAGCGCGAGCTGCTTGGGCACAAGTTCGCCCACGACCAGCGAGAGATAGGTGATCAGGCCGACGACGACGGCGACGGCGACTGGCTGCGCGACGCGAGGCGACACGTCCCACGAGACAACGAGCAGATCGTCGAGCCGATCGGCGAGCGTTGCGCCGGAATAGGCGCCGGCGAGAATGCCGACCAGCGTGATGCCGATCTGAACCGTGGAGAGGAACTTGCCGCGATCGTTCGCGAGCGCGAGTGCGCGACGCGCTCCGGGCGCGCCCTTGTCGACATAGGTCTGAAGGATGGCAGGGCGCGAAGCGACCAGCGCGAGCTCCGACATCGCAAGCAAACCGTTGATGCCGATCAGCAGCAGAACTATTGCGATTTCAACGAAGACCATTGGGTTTACTGGTGGCCGCCTGTCACCAACGTCCGATAACGCTCACCCGTTGCCAATCCTGCCGCAAGAAAAGTGGCTGTGCTGGCAGTCCATAGCTAACCCGTCTCTCCCTGCAAAGGGGCTCAATGCAGGGAAACTTTATCAAAACGCAGGGATACCATCGTCTTCACTGGCAAAATGACATGAA